>CADBOY010000001.1 GCA_902796405.1 uncultured Lachnospiraceae bacterium
GCCGGCGCAGTGCTCTGATTCAGCATGATTTCCGCGCACTCTTTGGCGGATTTTCCTTATGTTTAAGGAATTGTTGCAAAGATGCCCATTAATCTGTTACGAAGTATTTGACAAAATATTCTGATGTGATATACTGAGTTCATAAATGTAACATTTACGTAATAAAATACACTGGAGGTGTAACTGTGAGTAATTGGAGAAGAGTGATTATCAAGGCAATCAGTATCGGCCTCACCGGTACTCTTGTGTCTGCCTCTCCTGCCTATGCTGCCACAGGGATTGCCGGTGTTTCGAAGATCGTCTGCGGAAGTCAGGCATCTGAGGAAACCCAGGCAGCGGGTCAGACTGCCGGCATCGCAGGAATCA
Organism: uncultured Lachnospiraceae bacterium; assembly: GCA_902796405.1. GTDB lineage: Bacteria > Bacillota > Clostridia > Lachnospirales > Lachnospiraceae > UBA3305. Next base: position 367 of record CADBOY010000001.1, read on the forward strand.
CAGAGGCGATGCTGAATGCAAGGAATGTCGTTGCGGACAGCAGTGCACAGCGCGAGAAGACCGATGAGGAAAAGCAGCAGAGCGCGGAGCTGGCCAGCCAGATCTCGGAGACATCTGCGGAGCAGAATACCGCGTCTCCCTACGATAATATCGCGATTGCCCAGGTGAAGAGCAAGGTCAATGTCCGGAAGAAACCGAGTGAGGACAGCAAGGTTGTCGGCAAGGTGTACAACAATGCGGCAGCTGAGATCGTGAAAACGGTCAACACCGACGATGGAACCTGGTACAAGATCAAGTCCGGCAATGTGACGGGTTATACGAAGGCAGATTATTTTGTGACCGGTGACGAAGCGGAGAAGATTGCCTACGAAGTGGGTGATGTCAAGGCGACGGTCAATACCGAATCCCTTCGGCTTCGCTCCGGTGCAAGCACCGACAGCAGTGTGGTCACCCTGCTGAATGCGGATGAGAAGTACGATGTGGTTTCCCAGAAGGATGGATTTGCCCAGCTTCAGGTGGATGATGACGTGAGCGGCTATGTCTCACAGGATTATGTCACGCTGAGCGTTGATTTTGATCATGCGGTCACCATCCAGGAGGAGCAGGAGGCCATCAAGGCGCAGGAAGAAGCGGAGAAGGAAGCCGAGGAATCTGAGGCCGAGAAGGAAAAGGAAGAGCAGAAGGCCGAAGAAGACAAGTCGGATGACAGCTCGGACGATAAGGATACGAACGACAATTCCGATAATGAAGATTCGAACGATAGTTCGGACGATGAGAAGTCGGATGACGATAACTCGGACGACAACTCGGATAATGAAAACTCAGACGATGGGTCAGACGACAGCTCGGATGATGAGAAATCGGACGACAACTCGGATGATGAGAAATCGGATGACAATTCCGATGATGAGAATTCGGACGATAGTGCCGATGATGAGAAATCGGACGATAGTTCCGATGACGACAACTCGGATGATGAGAAATCGGACGATAGTTCCGATGACGACAACTCGGATGATGAGAAATCGGACGACAACTCGGATGATGAGAAATCGGACGACGAGAAGTCGGATGACAGCTCAGATGATGAGAATTCTGATGATGCGGATGCCAGTTCTTCCAAGAAGAGTGACAGCTCCGATGAGGAGGATGACGACGAGGATCAGAGGGACGAGAAGAACGACAACAGTTCCACTCGTAATGCGATCGTGGATTATGCCCTGTCTTTCGTGGGCAATGTCCCCTATGTCTATGGCGGAACCAGCCTGAAGAGCGGTGTTGACTGCTCCGGATTCGTACAGCAGGTCTTCAAGCATTTCGGAATCAGCCTTCCGAGAACCTCCGGTTCGCAGGGAAGCTCCGGAAGCAGCGTCAGCTCCAGCAATATGCAGCCTGGCGATATCGTCTACTACGGCGGGCATGTAGCCATCTACATCGGCGGCGGTGAAGTGGTTCACGCTTCGAACGAGAAGACCGGCATCAAGGTTTCGACATGGAACTACCGCAGCGTGGCGAGCATCCGCAACGTCATCGACTGATAGCCGGATCATGAAGTAAATATCCAATCGAGATATCAGAGGAGAGTGCTTCGGCGCTCTCCTTTTTGCGTGCAGACTGGCAGCGAATTTCCCTGCCCCTCATATTGACTTTTCACAGGTCTGCTGATAGATTGAAGGCGCATTGTCCGATTCGTCACTGTGCGCTGGAGAAGTGGGGGAAATGTTATGACCGACAGGAAGAGTCTGACCGAGGGGAAGATCTGGCAGAAGATTCTTGTATTCTTCTTTCCATTGATGCTGGGATCGATATTTCAGATTCTGTACAACATGGTGGATACCATTGTTGTGGGGCAGTTCGTCGGGACGACGGGAATTTCCGCGGTAGGCGGAGCCGCTGCGACCATCATCAATCTGTTCGTCAGCTTCTTCGTCGGAATATCCACCGGTGCGACCGTCGTGATCTCTCATGAATTCGGCGCAGGAAGTCAGGAGGGAGTAAAGAAGGCTATCCGCACCACGGCGGCACTGGCGCTTGCCATCGGTGCCGGTCTGACGGTGCTTGGCATCGCCTCAGCGAGAGAAGTTCTCATCCTGATGAAGACGCCGGAGGATACCCTTCGGGAGTCAGTGACGTATCTGCGCATCTACTCCGCAGGGATGATTCCGAATGTCTTCTATAACATGAGCTCCGGCATCCTCCGTGGCATCGGCGATTCCCGCCGGCCAACCATATATCTGGTCATCAGTACCGGAGTGAATATAGTGCTGGATCTGCTGCTGGTGGCCGTCATCCCTCTCGGCGTAGGCGGTGCGGCGCTTGCCACCATCATCGCGCAGGCGATATCCGCTCTGCTCTGTCTGAGAACTCTGGTGAAGACGGAAGAGCCGTGGAGGCTCGTCCTCTCTGAAATCCGGTTTGAACAGGGATACCCGAGCCGGATTCTGGAGATCGGAATTCCGGCCGGCATCACTTCCATGATGTATGCCATCTCCAATATCATCATTCAGGCATCCATCAATTCATTTGGAACAGCGACGGTTGCGGCCTGCGCGGTTGTGAGCAAGGTTGACAGCCTGTACTGGATGATTATTGGAGCCCTGCAGTCCGCGATTACCACATTTTCCGGGCAGAATTTCGGAGCAGGGAAGATGGAGCGGATCCGGAAGGGCACCTGGCAGTCTTTCGGAATTGCTATTCTGATTACTGTGATGCTGTGCGCGGTCCTGCTGACCTTCATGCCGGAACTGCTGCGGCTGTTTACCAGTGATGGAGAGGTCATCTCCATCGGTCTGAGGGTATGCCTGTGGCTGGTGCCGTTCTACGCCCTGTTCCTCCCGGAGATTGTCCTGAACAGCGTGCTTCAGGGAATGGGCGATGCGATCATTCCCACGATCATCACCGTGCTGAGCGTCTGCGTCACCCGAATCATCTGGTGTGTCACGGTCGTGCCGCACTGGCCGAAGATCGAGGTGGTGATGGAATGCTATCCGGTCACATGGGGATTTACCTCTGTGCTGTTCGTCTTCTATTTCCTGTGGTTTACCAGGAAGAAGGGGTATTTCCGGAGGAAAGCTGTCCGCGCTGCAAAGTGAAGTATGGATCAGGCGCTGTGCAGAAGCCGCATCGTTCCGGAGACTGCAGCTGCAGCTTACAAGAGTAGAGATCCTGCTTGAGCTGCTGCCTGATCCGGCCGAATCCGGCAGGCCAGGCGAGGGTACGATCTGGCCCGTGCGCGGAAGGAAGAAGACAGAAAAAACAGGGCGCCATCCGGCGCCCTGTTCGTGGGAGATGGATGATTCCATATGGCAGTCTTCCGGGGAAGCAATGACTTCCGTCCGGTGCTCCTGTCTGACTCTGGTTCCTGTATGATTTCGTTCGCCAGCCTTCTTCGTATAAGAAAACCTTCGGCCGGCGCATTGTTTACTCTGGTTCAATCAGGCCGTAACGCCCGTCCTTTCTGCGATAGACTACGCACACCTGGCCGCTGTCTCCATCGCGGAATACATAGAAGCTGTGTCCCAGCATATCCA
>CADBOY010000002.1 GCA_902796405.1 uncultured Lachnospiraceae bacterium
AGTTCCAGAACCTGGATGTGCCATGGTTCATCCCGAAGGGCAAATGACTGCATGGCAGGATTGTCCTGCACTGGCTTGAAGTAATCGCGGAATATCAGATGATCCGTTTCCCCGGAGATCAAGGTGGGAAGAAAATTGACGCAGATGTAGGAAGTTTTATCCGCGTCCTTTTCCTGTTCCGGCATCGCCTCGTGGAGAACGCCGCTGTTGATGAAGAGTCCTTCGCCGGTTTTCAGAGTGTATCTGTCTGCCGGCGTCTCAAAGATCACGGTTCCGCTGGTGATGAGATTGATCTGAATCTCCGAATGCCAGTGCCGGACTCCGCTGCACCCTGGTTCACTCAGTTTCTGGTTGTCCATGGAAACCGGAAAATCCGGAGTGCCGTGATTGGTCAGTTCCTGCAGGGTGTTGTCTACATAAATTGGTCTGCTTTTCATACTGCTCCCCAAAGTGAATAGGATGAATCATACCGTCATATTATGCACGATGCCTCAACAAAATATTTATATTAATTTCCTGATGGTAATTTCATTATAGCACAAAATAACATGAAAACCATGCCAAAACGACAGAAATTGCGACATATATCGAGAGAATAACACATAAAAAGCAAAAACAATAATAGATAAATATCATAAACGGAATAAAAATCGGACCTCACATTTGCGCAATATTATTATAAATACTGTCAACATTGAGTTATCTCTGCCTCACGTCAGTCGTTATACTGAAAAATGCAAAGTGATTCAAAAAATCATTTCATCTGCAGAAATATGAGAAAAAATTGGCCAATTGAATGGGTTCACAGACGATACGCACTTTAATCAGAATTCGTACGATGCGTCAGATTCTGATGAAGGGGGCTGAGCATGGAAAAAATCCGAAATTATGACGAGCTGATTCGTCACGGGGACGTGGAGTCTAGAAAGGTGGTTCTCGAGATCACGGACAGAACGCTGAAGAAACTGGATGCCTATAACCGGATCAAGGGCATCATGTCTCTGGACGGGGACATTCTTCACATCGGCACAAAGACCTGGGATCTGTCCCAGAAGAAACATATCTATCTGATCGGAGCGGGCAAAGCCTGCAATCAGATGGCCATGGCCGTGGATGAAATACTGGGCGACAAACTGACGAAAGGCATTGCCATCGTCAAGGTATCGGAGGAGACGGACCAGTTCCGACATACGGATGTATATGTCGGCGGTCATCCCCTTCCGAACAAAGAAGGATACAGGGCATGCCTGAAGATCCTGGATCTCGTGGATCACGCCGGTCCGGACGATTTGTTCATTGTTGTCATCAGCGGCGGAAGTTCCGCACTGATGAGCTGCCCGAGGAAGGGTATTTCCCTGGAGGATGAGATTCGCACGACCGACGTGATGCTGAAGTCAGGGGCAGGGATTTACGAGGTCAATGCCATCCGGCGTCATATCTCCGCGATGAACGGAGGTATGCTGGCAAAACGGATCCAGGACGTCGGAGCTGAGCTGATCGGATTCGGAATCAGCGACGCGGTGGGAAATCCCGCAACCGGCGATATTGGAATTCCCTATGAAAAGTATGCCAGTACCCCGATGGGTCCGGACAAGACAACGCTGGAGGATGCAAGAAGAGTGATCCGGGATTACGATGTGGCGGACCGACTGCCAAAGTCGGTTGTTGACTATCTGATGCATGTCGGTCCCGAGGGAGAGACACCAAAGGCATTCCCGAATAACACCTACTATCTTCTGAATACTCTTCCGGATTCCTGCATCTACGCGAAGAAGATCGCGGAAGACATGGGAATTCCCGCCATCATTCTCACCTCATTTCTCGAAGGCGAGAGCAATGATGCGGGGACATTTTTCGCTTCCATCGCACGGGAAGTCCAGACCTACGGGAATCCGATCCACCCCCCGTGTGTCATCCTGAGCTCCGGGGAGACAACGACTAAAATTCTCGACAACAGCACAATCACCGGACACGGCGGCCCGGGACAGGAGCTGACGCTGAGCTTCGCCATCCTCGCCGCGAAGACAAAGGGAGCCTGTATGCTTTCCATTGATTCGGAGGGAACGGACGGCACTACGCCGGTAGCCGGTGGCATATGCGATTCGACCAGCTATCGCACGGCGCGGGAGAAGGGAGTCGACCTGTACGGCGCGCTCCGTGGGCATGCCTGCTATGAGGCGCTGAAGGAAATCGGAGATACGGTATTCACCGGCAACACGGGAACCAATCTCTGTGATTTTAATGTGTTATATATCCCGAAAGCGGAGGATGGAAATCATGTCTAAGATCAGAACGGTTCATGCCAGACAGCTGGTTGACTGTAAATGCCGGCCGATGGTGGAGGTGGATGTGGTCACGGATGACGGCTTCCTTGGAAGAGGAAGTGCTCCGACCGGTATTTCCGTCGGTTCCTTTGAGTCATGGGTACTGCGGGATAATGATCCGAAGGAGTATCACGGCCTGAGCGTTCACAAGGCGGTCAGCAACGTCAACGAGATCATTGCGCCGTCTCTTGTCGGCGTTGACGTGGCAGATCAGAGGAAAATCGACGAGATCATGATTCAGGAGGATGGAACTCCTCAGAAAAAGAAGCTCGGAGGGAATTCCACATATTCCGTATCCGTCGCGGCCTTCCGGGCGGCAGCTGCCGCAGCGCGGGAACCGCTGTATGAGTACATTGCGGGCGGAAAAATCAAAACGGTTCCGGTACCGAGTTTCAACGTCATCAACGGGGGCCGCTATGAGAATCTGACTCAGCCGTTCAATGAGTTCATCATCATGCCGTACGGCGCGGACACAATCTATGAAGCAGTGGAGATGGGAATCAATACGTTCCAGGAACTGGAAGGTGTTCTCACCAGGTATCTCGGACACAAGGCTCAGGTCGGCCCTTCCTACGGATACGTCGCGCCTTCGGATGATCCGGATGTCGTTCTGCAGATGATCTCCGAAACTATCAAAAAATGCGGGTATACGGGGAAGATCGGATTTGCGCTGGACTGCGCTTCCAGCGAAATGTACGACCGAAAGAGCAATACGTATCTCCTGAAGGGAGAGCGTGTTTCCGCGGATACTCTGATTGATTATACGGAAAAACTCACGGAGAAATATCCGTTTGTGTTCATCGAAGATCTTCTCGACGAGGAGGACTGGGATTCCTTTGCCAAAGCGCACCGGAAGAACACTAGAACGAACATCATTGGTGATCACTTCATCGTCACCAATATGACGAGACTGAAAAAGGCGTATGACATGAATGCGCTTGACGGTTTTATCCTGAAACCGAACCAGGTCGGGACCGTCACGGAGGCCATGGATACCTATCATTATGCGCAGAAACACAACCTCCTCGCGATCACTTCCGGGCGGGCCGGAGGAGTCGTCGGAGATGTCGTGATGGATTTTGCCGTCGGTCTTCAGATTGGATTCATCAAGAATGGAGCACCGAGGTCCGGAGAACGGATTGACAAACTGAATTTCCTGATGAGGGCATGTGATCTTACACCAGGCTGCCGGCTGGCAGATATTTCGGATATTCTGAAGTTCTGACCGTACATCTGCTAATCCGGACATTCAACAGCTCTGGGGGTAGAAATCTCGATCCGGTTCCGTTCGGTATATTCCCGGATAAACATGCGGAAGCGGACACACTAATGTAAAGAATGTGCCGGCTCTCAGGAGCTGACGGAAAGATAGAAGAAGAAAGGAGTCAATGAGATGGCACACAAAACGGAGTTTCTTTATCTGTCGGAGGAAGACACGGTAAATGCCGGAGTACTTGACGCAGAAAAATGCATTGATAATGCAGAGGAGGTATTCCGGCTGCTCAGCAAGGGGGACTATCTGATGGGAGGCAGCAATCACAACAGCCATGGCCTTCCGATCGTATTTCCGAAGGAAAGTCCGTTCCCGAATATGCCAGTGGCCGGTCCGGACCGCCGTTTTGTTGCGATGCCTGCGTATCTCGGCGGAAGGTTTGATGTCTGCGGTATCAAGTGGTATGGATCGAATGCAGAAAATAAAAAGAAGGGGCTGCCGCGGTCCGTCCTTACCGTAAATCTGAACGACAAAGATACCGGCGAGCCGATCGCTTTCATGTCTGCGAATCTGCTCAGCGCAGCGAGAACCGGAGCGGTTCCTGGTGTGGCGGCAAGACACCTGGCCAATCAGGATTCCGAGGTTATCACGGTTCTCGGATGCGGTCAGATCAACCGTTCCTGCCTGAGAAACATTGTCACGCAGCTTCCGCATCTGAAGAAAATCATATGCTTTGATATCTTCGAGACAGCTGCGGACAGCTACCGGGACTGGGCGGAGAAAGAGCTCGGTATAGGCGGAATCGTGGAGATGGATCTTGAGAAAGCGGTGCGTGAGGCTGATGTGATCACTGCAGCCGCATCCCGGGTGAAACCGCTGTATATCAAAGACGAGTGGCTGAAGGAAGGCGTGACGCTTCTCATTACCGGTCCAACTCAGACCGATGATTCGTTCTGGATGAGCACGAAGTTGATCTATGATAATGTGAAGCTGCATGAAGCATACGTGGAAGAAGCTATTGCCTACGGAGACAAGGCCGGTTATTACAAGGGCGTGATCGGCGGTCCTGTCTACACGCTGATCGATGCGGAGAAAATGCCGAAGCTTGAGGATTCCACGAGTATCGGAGATGTAATTCTCGGGGAAAAGCCCGGAAGAACCGATCCGAAGCAGAGAGTAACCTTCATGGCATGTGGTATGGCGGTCTTCGATGTCGGCCTGGCGTATGATCTCTATCAGACCGCAAAGGAGAAGAAGATCGGAACAACGCTGAAACTTTGGGACAACCCGAGAATGGGATGATCGGCAGTTCCCGCATGGGATGATCCGGATAACAGTCCGGAGATACCGGAGAGGACAGGACAGCCGGAGAGAATATGCCCTGTCCTCTCTGTAAAACGTGAGGTGATAACGAAGTGTCAATATCATTGCTGGTAATGATCATATGCTTTCTCCTGCTGATGGTGATCGGTCTGCCGATTGCATATAATCTGATTGTAACAACACTCGTCTACACCATGATTGTCGGATATAATCCGATCAACATGGCGATTAAAATGTATGGCGGCATGAACAGCTTCTCCTATCTTGCTGTGCCATTTTTCGTACTTACCGGCCAGCTGATGCTGCGGGGCGGTCTGCTGAGCAGGCTGATCAAATTCGTGAATGCCCTGTTCGGACGGTTCAAGGGCGCCATTGCCATCGTTACTATCTGCGCTTCGCTGCTGATGGGGTCCATTGTCGGTCTTGCCGTCGCGTCCGCGGCTTCACTCGGCGCTTTTCTGATTCCCATGATGAAGAAGGAAGGTTATTCGGCGCCGTTTTCCGCTGCCGTCATGTCATCGGCTTCGCTTCTCGGGCCGATCATGCCGCCCAGCGTTCTGATGATTCTCTACTGCACGACAGTCGGGAAAACATCCATCACCGGCTTGTTCATGGCAGGTGTCACGCCGGCTCTTCTCATCACTGCCCTGCAGTGCTTCGTCGCACATCGTGTATCAAAAAAGCGTGACTATCCTTCTTATCGGAGAACTACTAGATCAGAAAAACTGCATGCAACCGGAGCGGCGATTCCGGCACTGTTCCTTCCGGTCATCATTCTCGGCGGTATATTCAGCGGAGTCTTCTCCATCACGGAAGCATCCGGAATCGCTGTCGTATACAGTGCTATCATTTCCTTCTTTGTCAACCGCAGCGTCAGGCTGAAGGATATTCCGGATATGGTTGTTGAGGCAGCCTCTACGTCAGGCCTTGTACTCATCCTGGCAGGTGCAGGTACCGCGATGTCATGGGGAATCGCCAATGAGCGGGTCATGGAGCAGCTGGTCGGTCCGCTGTCCACTATGCCGTCCTGGCTCTTCCTGCTGATGGTCAACGTAATCATGCTGATTGCTGGTATGTTCATGGATGACTACGCAGACACTGTCATTCTAGCCCCGATCATTGCTCCGATCGCATGGGCACTGGGAATCAGTCCTCTGCATATCGGAATTGTATTCTGCGTCAACCTGGTTGTGGGGCTGGCGACGCCGCCTTTCGGAATTACGCTGTTTGTCACAAGTCCGATTGCCGGGTGCAAACTGGAGGAAACGGTAAAGGAAGCCATCCCGTTCCTGGTTGTCACGATCGGTGTCCTTCTTCTGATCACATTTGTCCCGCAGGTGGCACTCTGGCTTCCGAATCTGCTGGGATACCAATAATCATAAAATTTACCGGATTCTGTTTGCAGAACGGAATAGGACTTCTGTAATGAACTATTGAGGAATGGCTATGAAAAAGATAATATGGAAAAAAATTGCGGTGGCGGCAATGCTCCCGTGCCTTGTCCTGACTTCCGCGGGCTGCTCGATGAAGCTTTCCAACAATGAAAACATCAATAACGGCAACGTGAATGAAGAGAATGAATCGACATACGGGAATTATGAAATCCGTGTTGCCTGTGAGAACTCCGAAACATATCCTTCCACACTGGGCCTGCAGGTGATGAAGAAATATGTCGAGAAGGAATCCGACGGTCATATCACCTTGAATATTTATTCCAGCGGTCAGCTCGGTGGTGAAGAAGAGACGCTGGAACAGGTTTCACAGGGATCCCTGGAGATGGCAGTCGCTTCATTTGCCCCGGTTGTCACATACGATCCAGAATTCGAGGTCCTGGACATTCCGTTTGTGTACAATTCCTATGAAGAAGCGTGGATGGTTCTGGACAGCCATGTTGGAACGGATTTGCTGAATTCGCTCGAGGACTATGGAATGGTCGGCCTGGCATTCATGGAAAATGGTTTCCGCCAGGTAACGAGTAACAAGGGGGCCATCCAGACCGTTGATGATTTCAAGGGACTCAAGATCCGGACGATGCAGAACAACAATCACATCAAATTCTTCCAGGCGTTGGGAGCCAATCCTACACCGGTCGCTTTCTCCGAGCTCTACATGGCTCTTCAGCAGCACACGGTGGATGCGCAGGAGAATCCGATCGCCAATATCACGGACAAGAAACTTTACGAGGTTCAGGACTATCTGTCCATTACGAATCACATTTATGACGCGATGCCGCTGGTGTGCAACCTGGATTACTTTAACTCTCTTCCCGGAAAATATCAGGGAATTATCCGGACCGGTGCGGTTCTCGGCATGGAGTACAGCAGATTCTGCAATGAAGAGAGAGAGCAGCACATCCTGGATCAGCTCAGCGATCTTGGAATGAAGGTCAATACCGTGGAGGATTCCGCATGGCAGGCGATGGCCAAAGTGGCGCAGCCAGCTGCAGAAGAGTCTGTCGCAAAGGATATCGGACAGGAACAGGTCGATTCCTACCTTGCAGATGTGAAAACTGTCCTGGACCAGATCACGGATTACTGATAGGAGATGTCGTCTTATGATCGAAGTACTGGATAAAATCGCACATGTTCTGTTCCGAGTGCTGAAGGCCGTTCTGGTAGTTATGCTTGCTGCCATGGTAGTTATTCTGGTGATTCACATCATCTTCCGGTACATTCTGAACAGTTCGCTTACCTGGTCAGAAGAACTGCTGAAGATCATGCTCGTCTGGTTCGGCATGCTGAGCGTCTCTGTTCTGGCTGCAAGGCGGGAGCATGTATCGCTCGTTGTCTTCAAGAATATGATGCCGAAAAAACTTTCAGATTTTCTGACGAAATTCACTCAGCTGATCACGGTCCTGATCTGTGTGGTTGTGGTTGTCGTCGGCACCAATTATGTACTGGAGACCGGCGCACGTCCCACGCCTGCCCTCCGGATGCCGTACGGGTATGCCTATGCGGCCATCCCGGTGTCCTTTATCTTCGTCGTGTTCTTTGAATTCAGGAATCTGATTCAGGATATCACAGGAAAGGGGCCGTTTGCTGCGATCGAAAAGCCGCAGGAGGATCTGACCGGAGGAGAAGAAGTTAAATTAGGATGATTGTATTATGACTGACAGAACACGACGGCTCTGCTGTGGCAGGGTCGTCGTATTTTCACGGTTCTTTCGGAGACATGTGGCGGAAAATGAGCGAAACACAGGCGCAGGATTTTTGATTCGGAATGAAATCTTTGAAACAAAGTGAGAGGTGAGTCATGCTGTATCAAGTGAATGGAAATCAGTATTCAGATGAAGAACTCCATGTCCGAATGACGGTCCCGGACGGCTGGACAGCGGAATTGGCACAAACCCCGGAGCTTCGTGCCATCGATGATGAACAATGGATTGAACAGGCAATATGTAATCCTCAATATGGGAATTCGCTGAAAACGATTGCAGAGAGAAAACATGCAAAATCGGCATGTGTTCTCGTGTCAGATGCCACAAGAGCGGTGCCAACATCACGGCTTATTCGGTATGTCGTTCAGGAACTGACTCAGACAGGAATGGAATATCAGAATATTCATGCCATTATCGGAATCGGTGTCCATCGTCCCGCCACAGAAGATGAAATGCGAATGTTCCTGGGGGATCTATATGGCAGAATTACGATTGAAAATCATAATCCTTATGATGCATCCGGACTCATTGAAATTGGCCAGACTTCCCGGAATACTCCAGTGATTGTTAACCGGAGAGCGTACGACTGCGATCTGCACATTCAGATCGGTAAGATAGAACCTCATGAATTCGCTGGATTTTCCGGAGGAAGGAAATCGGTTCTGCCGGGAATCAGTGCGGAGAAGACAATCCATATCAATCACCGGCCGGAAATGATTCTTCACAGAAGAGCTGCAATCGGCGTGCTGGACGGGAATCCGGTACATGAGGACATGATGGAAGCAGCGGAACTGTTTCGGATCGATTTCGGTGTAAACTGTGTTCTGAATAACCGGTTAGAGTTGTCTGCGGTCTTTGCCGGAACTATGGAGAAGTCATTCCTTGCGGCAGTGGATTTTGTCCGCAGCGACCTCGCTGTGCAGCTGCATTCGCCGGACATCATTGTGACTACTCCGGGACAGCCTCTCGATATTGATTTTTACCAGTCGGTGAAGGCACTGATTGCTCTGACAGAGATTCTGGACCAAAACATGAAAACGGTCTTTTACTGCAGATGTCCGGAAAGTGTGAATTCTCCGGATATGCAGCGCGCGTTCCGAAGCGGAGAAAAGCTCGAAGAAGTTGTATCTTACACAAAAGCGAATTATCAGATTCAGATGGATCATGTGCTTCTTCTCTCCAAGATACTTGGAAAGGGCGCGGATATCTATACTTCCTGCCCCAATGTAAGCAAGGATGACCTGAAAGCGATGTTTCTGATTCCCTGTGATTCTCCGCAGGAGGCTCTCCTTCGTGCTGTTCAGGCGACGGGAAAATCACACGGAACCATTCTGTTCTATCCCAGACCGCAGACTGGTCTTCCTTCAAAACTCTCTGACACGAAACGAAATTGATGAAGAAGAATGCTTCACTTTGAAAACGAAACACCGCTTCATGCATATGCTTCCGGTACCTGGGAACATCATAATCAAAGGGGATGTGAATTGACATATAAGATTCTGGTTTATTGGAAAATATTAAACGAGCAGGAGGAAAAGATCCGGGCTGTTGCGGAACGGTACGACTGTGAAGCGATTTTCACTGTCGATCCGGAAACCGCGAAAAAAGAAGCGAAGGATGCAGATATTCTGTTTGGCTCGAGTGCTGGACCGCTGCGTGAAGCAGAAGATTTGAAGTGGTTCTGTTCGAGCTGGGCAGGGGTGAATGGGTATCTGGAAGATGAGCTTCTTCCGATTGGCAGGGGCTTCCCTGGATGTGATGCAAACGGAACCTGTGCCGGCGAACAGCCCACTTCGCTCAGCAAAACATCTACTGCTGAATCCTCATACTACCGGTCAGATGACATTGAATTATACCAGAGAGAAAAGTGTGGAGATGTTTTGTGAGGATTTGGAAAATTTTATAAACGGGAAGCCGCTCAGATATCGTGTAGACAGGGAACAGGGGTATTGATCAAGCAGATCTCACTGCCCATTCCCAGGATAAAACAAAACCAAAATTATTAACAATTTACAAAATTCCCTTTGACTTCTGTCTGATAGGATGATAAACTTCTGATAAATCCTGAAGTCGTTACGACTGAGGGGAGGTTCGAATTGAGTAAATTAAACTATCAGACATTGCGGGAAAAGGTTGCCTCGATTCTTCGGCAACGCATTCTCGACGGAACTATCCAAACCGGTGAGAGGATCAAGGAACTGGATGTGTCCCGGGAATTTGAGATCAGCCGCGGACCGGTCCGCGAGGCACTCCGTCAGCTGGAGCAGGAAGGGCTCGTTCACTATGAGCCGAACCGCGGATGCACGGTGGTCACCATGAGCTATGAGATGGTGCGGGAGATGTATCTGATCCGCAGTACACTGGAGACGCTGGCCGTGCGGATCTTTGGCGGCAAATTCAGTGAAGAAGCTCTTCAGCAGATGCAGATTTGCGTGGATGACATGGAGAGGGCCACGGAGAAGAGAGAACTCTCGGCGATTGTGAGCAGTGACGAAAAGTTCCACGAGAAGATCGTAAAAGAAGCGGGCAAGGAGCTTCTGCTGAAGACGTGGAAGAGCTTCGAGGGGGGAAACGCGGCGGTCTACTACACGATGAACCGGGATAACAATGAACTGCGCCCGGTTGGTTATATCGCGAGAAATCACCGGAAGCTGCTGGAAACGTGCCGGAGCGGGGACTGTGCGAAGATCTGCGAAGAAATTGAGCGGCATTATATGGTCGTTCCGGAGAACATGCAATCCCGGGAATCCTCCGCAGAGAAGGCGGGCGGTGATGCCAATGCACCCAAAGCATCCGCACCAGAAACCTTGCCCGGGACGGGCAATGCGGAGGCACTGAGAGCGGATACGGAGCCTGATCATGAAGTGCAGAGTGAAGCAGCAATACTTCCCGGAACAGAGACCGCGTAATATGCAGAAACCGAAGTGAAGGGAGAAGTGGAGCGGAGAACAGCCAGGCGAAGGGAACCAGAATGAAAGGGATAACGAAGCATAGGAATCCCCAGAGTTAAGGAAAAGCCGAAGCAGTAAAGGGTGAACCGGAGCGAAGGGAAACGAGAGTGAGGTCCCCCGGAATGAAGGAAAAAGTGGAGCGAAGAAAGACAGGCCGAAAAGGACTGTTCCGGTAAGCAAAGGACCGCCAGATCCTGAACTTACCGGAAGTCGTGGCTACGAATAGCAGCAGATGTGAGCTGCATTTTTTATTTCACTTCATAAATGTCAACAATCAACAATCAACAGGGTCAACCTGCCGCTGTGCCGGACAGGGGAGGAATATTCCGGTGCGGCGGCCCCAGAAGGGAGGAGAAGAAGATGCTGAGGTTTATTCTGAAGCGGGTCGGGTTTGCCATCCTGACCCTGTTCCTGATTATCACCCTGACATTCTTCCTGATATCTGCCGCACCCGGTGATCCGATCGCCTCCAAGGTCGGTCAGATGCCGGAACAGGCGCAGGAACTGATCCGGGCGAGGTACGGACTGGATAAGCCGGTGGGGGAGCGTTACCTCATCTACATGGGGAACCTTCTGCACGGTGATTTCGGAGAATCCATCACCTATACGGGAAAGCAGGTCAATGACATCATTGCGGTGAACGCGCCGATCTCTGCAAAGATCGGAATCATGGCCCTGTTTTTCCAGATTGTGCTGGGCATTCTGCTCGGTATGGTGGCCGGTATGAACCGGGGAAAGGTCGGGGATCACGTCATTCGTGTGTGCGTCGTCCTTGCCATCTGCATCCCGAGTTTTGTGTTTGCCGCCCTTCTGCAGTATTTCATCGGATTCAAGTGGCATCTGGCCCCGATCTTCGGATGGGGATCGTGGAAGAATTATATTCTTCCCGTTACGGCCTATGCACTCGGTGGAATTGCTTCTTATACAAAATACATGCGAAGCAGTACGATATCGGTGTACGGAGAGGATTATATCGTAACGGCGAAGGCGAAGGGATGTACGAAGAACCAGGTGCTCCGGAAGCATGTCTTCCGCAATTCCCTGATCCCGATCGTGACGATGACCGGTCCCGCCATCGCAGGAATTTTCGCCGGCTCCTTCGTCCTCGAACAGATGTTCTCAATCCCGGGACTCGGCGCCTATTATATGAAGTCCGTCACGAACAGCGACTACACCGTGATTCTTGGTCTGACCGCCTTCTTCGCGATGATGTACGTCGCCTCCCTGATTCTCGTTGACATTGTCTACGGATTCGTGGATCCGAGAATCCGCGTGGCGAAAACGGGGAAGAGATGAGGAGGCGCGCTATGACAGAGACGAAGCAAACCGTAGTGGCGGCTGAGGATTTCCGGCGGATCGGAACCGCCGGTCTGTCCGGCGAACAGCTGAGCAAACCGGCTCTGACCTACTGGCGGGATGTATGGAGAAGATTCCGGGAGAACAAACTGGCTCTCCTCGGTCTGATTATTCTGATTGCTGTGGTTCTCATGCTTTATATCGGACCACTCCTGAGCGGCCAGGACTATCAGTTCATCAACGGAGCGATCAAGAACCAGCCGCCGAGCAGAGAGCACTGGTTCGGCACGGATGAGATGGGCCGCGACCTGTTCACCAGAGTTTGTGTCGGCGGCCGGGTTTCAATCATCATCGGCCTGTGCTGCACACTCGTCATGTTCGTCATCGGTTCTTTGCTGGGAGCGTTGGCGGGTCTGAAGGGGGGTCTGGTCGACGATATTATCATGAGAATCTGCGAGATCGTCGGCAACCTGCCGTATCTGATCATCGTGGTGATTCTCTCGATTGTTCTGGGACAGAGTATGTTCTCTCTTGTTCTTGCGATGAGCCTGACCGCGTGGGTCGGCACAACGCGTATGGTGCGCGGACAGATCCTGCAGATCAAGGAGCAGGATTTCATCCAGGCGGCATACGCGCTGGGAGCAGGAACAGGCCGCATCATTCTGAAACACCTGATTCCGAATACGCTCGGCATTGTCATGGTGGACATTACAATGTCCGTGCCCGGATTCATCTTTGGCGAGGCGTTCCTGAGCTACATCGGGCTCGGCATCCAGGCACCGGGAACAAGCTGGGGTGCACTCGCGAGCGCAGGGCAGCAGACCATGATGTTCTATCCGTATCAGCTGTTCTTCCCGTGTCTGATGATCGTGTTCACGATTCTTGCGTTTCATCTGATCGGAGACGGACTGGCGGACGCACTGGATCCGAAGCTGAGAGCATAAGGAGAGGAGACATCATGAGTAAGGGAGAAGAAATACTGAAAGTGGAAAACCTGCATGTCTCCTTCAAGACCTACGCAGGAATCAATCAGGCGGTCCGCGGCGTCAGCTTCAGCCTGAACAAGGGGGAAACCCTCGCTATCGTGGGAGAATCCGGCTGCGGCAAGACGGTCACCAGCAAGGCCATCATGCAGATCCTGCCCCAGCAGGCCGCCATCGGAGCAGAAAGCCGGATTTATCTTGAGGGGAAGAACCTGCTGGAGCTAAGTGAAAAGGAGATGACACAGGTCCGGGGCAAAGAGATATCCATGATCTTTCAGGATCCCATGACTTCCCTGAATCCGACCATGAGGATCGGAAAACAGATCGCCGAGAGCATCACGAATCACAGTGATATCTCCGAAAAAGATGCCGAGAAGGAGGCACTTCGGATGCTCGAAATGGTCCGGATTCCGAATGCGAAGGAGCGCCTGAGGCAGTATCCTCACGAATTCTCCGGCGGCATGCGCCAGCGCGCGATGATCGCACTGGCCCTTGCCTGCCGGCCGAAGATTCTGATTGCGGACGAACCGACGACGGCTCTGGACGTCACGATACAGGCACAGATCATGGATCTGATCCGGGATCTGCAGAAAGAGCTCAACATGGGCGTGATTCTCGTGACGCACGATCTCGGCGTTGTGGCGAGTGTCGCGGACAAAATTCAGGTTATGTACGCCGGAGAGATCCTCGAGCGCGGAACGGTGGATGAGATTTTCTATCAGCCGTCCCATCCGTATACGCTGGCACTGCTTCAGTCCGTACCTCGTCTCTCTACGAAGAACAAGGATACGCTGTATTCCCTGAAAGGCACGCCGCCCAACCTCATCGATCCGCCGGAGGGATGTCCCTTCGCCGCCCGGTGCGATTATGGCATGGGAATCTGCCGAAAGAAGGATCCGGATGCTACGGTTGTGTCCGGTACACACAGCGCGTCCTGCTGGCTGCACGATGCAAGAGCGGACAGAAAAGGTCTTCCGGATCTGTTCCGGCTGGGAGGTGAGCAGTGATGGAACGGGAGAAAGAAGCCCTGATTGAAGTGAGAAATCTGACAAAATATTTCAAGGTCGGCCGGGGGAAAATTCTGAAAGCTGTGGACGGGCTCAATTTCAAGATCTATCGGGGAGAGACCCTCGGTCTGGTCGGCGAGTCCGGCTGCGGCAAGACGACCTGCGGTAAAACCGTCATGGGCCTGTACAGCGCGACTTCCGGAGAAGTCCTGTTCCACGGTACTGACATTCACAGCCTGAGTAAGGCAGAAAAGAAGGAATTCACGAGGAAGGCGCAGATTATCTTTCAGGATCCCTATTCCTCTCTTGACCCGCGCATGACCGTCGGGGATATCATCGGGGAGGGGATTGACATACACGGCCTCGCGCATGGAGAAAAGCGGCAGGAACGAATCTATGAACTGCTCGAGACGGTCGGACTGAACCATGAGCACGCCTCCCGGTTCCCGCATGAGTTCTCCGGCGGGCAGCGGCAGAGAATCGGTATCGCCCGGGCACTAGCGATCGAGCCGGAATTCATCGTCTGTGATGAGCCGATCTCGGCTCTTGATGTCTCGATTCAGGCCCAGGTTGTCAACCTGCTGATCGATCTGCAGAAGAAGAAAAACCTGACGTATCTGTTTATCGCGCACGATCTCTCTATGGTCAAGCACATCTCGGACCATGTTGCCGTGATGTACCTCGGGAGCATGGTGGAATACACGACGAGCAGCGAGCTGTATGAGTTTCCGCTGCATCCCTATACGCAGGCGCTGATGTCTTCGATTCCGATTCCGGATCCGAAGACAGAGCGGATCAAGCGCAGAATTCCGATCGAGGGGGAGATACCGAGCCCGATCAATCCGAAACCCGGATGCAAGTTTGCGTCCCGCTGCAAATACGCGAAGGACATCTGTTTCCGGGAGATGCCGGAATTCCGTGAGGTGAAGAGGGGGCATTTTGTGGCCTGTCATGAGGTGCAGAGACGGATGGAACCGGTTCCTGAATTTTCAGCAGCGGAAGACCGGAGCCGTGCGAACGAAACATAAGGGTAAAACGGACCGGCGTCCGCCAGGGGAAGAAGCAGGACGCCGCATCCGATGAAACGGGGATCTCACCAATCCAGAATCATTTGCAAGGAGGAAAGGCACTATGAAAAAGCAGATCAAGATGGCTGCGTCCTGGTTCATGGCCTCTGCCATGGCGATGACAATGCTCGCCGGATGCGGAAGCTCGGGCAGCACCACAACAACGGCGGCTGGAGCAGAGACCACCGCGGCAGCCGGAACGGAGACGACGGCTGGAGCAGAGACCACTGCGTCAGCCGGAGCAGTGACGACAGCAGCAGGGGCAGAGACCACCGCGGCAGCCGGAGCAGTGACAACAGCGGCAGGAGCGGAGACCACCGCGGCGTCCGGGACAGTATCCGCCGATGAACTGGCTGATCCCGAAGATCAGATCTTCCGCTATTCGAAGGGAAGCGACGCGACCGGCCTGAACCCGATCATCTGCACAACGGCACCCGACAACGAAGTGTTTGAGAAAATCTGCGAGGGACTGTACCGCGATGTGACGAACGAGAAGGGAGAGTCTGCCCAGGAACCCGGCGCGGCAGAGAGCTGCGACATTTCAGACGACGGACTGACCTATACCTTCCATATCCGTCCAGACGCGGTATGGAGTGACGGTGAGCCGGTCACGGCGAATGATTTCGAGTACACATTCAAGCTGATGGCGGATCCGGAGAGCGGAGCGACTGCCGGCTGGCTGTATGACGGCACCATTGTCAATTTCAATGAAGCGATGTATCAGACGGACGGCGTGAAGCCGGATGACATCGGCGTCAAGGCGCTGGATGACAAGACCCTCGAGATCCAGCTCGTCCATCCCTGCAGCTATTTTCTGGAACTCGTCTCCACGGCATGGCCAGTCCGTCAGGACGTGTATGAGAAATACGGCCAGTCCTACGGCGCTTCGGTGGATCAGATCGTAACCAACGGAGGATTCCGCCTCACGAAGTGGGAGCCCAACGTCGAGATGACCTACGAAAAGAGCGAGAATTACTGGAACGCCGATAACGTGCATCTTCAGACGATCGAGTGCAAGATCATCACGGATACCGCGACGCGTGCGCAGGCCATTATCAGCGGAGATATCGACTACCTTGGCACGAACGAGGAAGAATGGGTGGGGGTTCTCTCCCAGACTCCTGGCCTGACGTCCTTTGTATCGGATGGCAATAACCCCGAATTCTTCAGCTTCAACTGCAGCAACAAGTATTTTAAGAACTGGAAGGTCCGTCTGGCCTTCTCCCTCGCCATCGACCGAGAGAAATTCAACACGGATCTGAATGACGGTACGGCAGAAGTCATGTATGGGCTGATGCCTGCCTGCACGCAGGTTGGCGACAAGCTCTACACGGAGGCCGTCTCCGAGGATACGCAGATCATCAAGACTCTGTCGGCGCAGTATCCAGATCCGAAGGCTCTCCTTCAGGAAGGGCTCGAAGAGGAAGGGCTTGACACCGATCCTTCCAGGATGGAAGTGCATCTGGCCACCAGAGGAACGAATGAATTCTCCAAGAGAATCTCCGAATGGATGCTTCAGGACTGGCAGGAGAACCTCGGCGTTACGATCACAATTGACTCCATGGAGTGGAACGTGATGTGGGACCGTGTGGATTCCGGTGACTATGACATTGCCACGGCTGGCTGGGGACCTTATTTCAATGACCCGTATGGTCTGCTCAGCATCTATGATCCGGAAAATGGCTACTTTAACAGCTCGAAGACCGGTTGGGATGATGAGGATTCCCAGAAGTACCATGATCTTCTGGAGCAGTCGATCGATGAGACCGATATGACCAAACGGGCAGAGCTCCTGTTCCAGGCAGAGAATATCCTGGTGGGCAAGGGCGTCATCGCTCCCACCTATACGGCGACGAGCAATAATTTCCTGTCGGATAAGGTTGGCGGATATTACGTCAATCCGAACTCCGCAACGGACTACAACAGAATCTACATCAAGAAGCAGTAAAAAAGAAGCAGTAAAACAGGAAGCACAGTCAGCAAAGAAAGGTCCTGTCCGAGGGCAGGGCCTTCTTTATGAGATCCGGAGTCAGGCGGCCCCAGCCGGACAGATGCCCGCGAGAGATGCGGCAAGCGCGGATGGAAGCCGGGCTCCGGCCACCGGGCGGGGAATCATGCCGCCCGAGTGAATGGAAACCGAATGCGGATATGTCGATACCGTCCGTCATGGGCGGAAAATCGCGTCTCCGCGTGAAAGGAAACAGCATGATTATTCGCAGAGGAAATCTTCACATGGGAGACGGGCGGGTACTGCCGCAGTGGGATCTCCGGCTGAAAGACGGGATGATTGCCGAAGCTGGGCAGAATCTGCCCGCCGGCGGGGAAGAAGAGATCGATGCCGCGGGATGCGAGGTCTTCCCGGGATTCATCGATCCGTGCTGCAGCATCGGATGTATGGGTCTTCCCACCTCGTACCGTGACAACAACGAAGTATCCGCGCCGCTCGTGCCGGAGATGAACCTGAAATACAGCTTTGATCCGGATGAGCTGACGCGACAGGAATTCTGGAGAAGCGGAATCACGGCGGTCGGGCTCACTGCGGCGAACGGGGCGGTTCTGGGCGGCCAGACTGTCGCCGTGAAGACGCCGCCGATGCGGATGAAGGACCGCATCATCCGGGAGCATGTCTTCCTGAAGGGGTGCGTGACGGACGGACCACGCGATACCTTTGGCGGCAGCAGCAAGTGTCCGATGACCCGGATGGGAATCTTCGGCCTTCTGGAGACGATCTTCGCGAAGACGGAGCGAAAAGAGCCGGAGAAGAGAAATGAAAAGGAACAGGTGATTGCACAGGTAATCGCCGGGGAACTTCCTCTCGTCCTGTCAGCAGAAAAGAAGAGCGAGATTCAGGCTGCCCTGCACTTCGCAGCCGGGAGGCATCTGAAGATTCATATTGTCGACGGCTATGAATTCGACCGCTGCCTGCCGGAGATGAAAGCCTGCGGAGCCGGACTGATCGTCGGAAATCTCAGCAGTCTTTCTCAGAAATCGAAGCATCACATGAACCTCTCCGCGCTCCGCGAGCTGCTGTCGGCCGGATGCCCTGCGGCATTTACGACAAGCTGCGGAGGATTTTCCGATGGCAGGGAAGTTTTTCTCTGGGATGCGATCGATGCGTACCGGGCCGGGGTGGACGCGGAGGATATCGTGCGGATGATGACGTCCGGCGCCGCGCGCATTCTCGGCGTGGATGACCGGATTGGAACGCTGGAGACTGGAAAGGATGCAGACATTGTCATATATACCGCGCATCCGGTGAAGAGCTACCAGGCGAGAGTCAGAGCCTGCCTGGTGAATGGGGAGGTGATTTACCATGAGTAAACTTCTGGTGACCGGCGGAACGCTCCACACGATGACGGACCGGGGAACGTTCCGCGGAGATCTCCTCATTGAGGATGGGAAAATCGCGCAGGTCGGAGGAGATCTCTCCGGCATCGCCGGCGCGGAGAGGATTGATGCGGCCGGTCTGGACGTACTGCCGGGGCTGATCGATGCGCACACGCACATTGGATTGTTCAACTTCAATCAGAATCCCGGCGTTGATGACGCAAACGAAATGACGGCGGCCTGCACGCCGGCAATGGATGCGAGGTACGCTGTGGATCCGGATCTGCCGGAGTTTCAGACATGCATCGAGTGCGGCATTACGACGATTCTGCTCACACCCGGCAGCGGCAACGTGATCAACGGTCTGCCATTTGCCGCAAAGACGCACGGCAGAAATATCTTTGATATGACGGTGAAGTTCCCCTGTGCGTTGAAGATCGCGTTCGGCGGCAATCCGAAGAATACGTACGGTCCCCGGTCACAGGAGCCGATGACGCGGATGGGGATTGCTCATGCTCTGCGCGCCAAACTGCGTGAGGCAAAAGAGTATATGGAGAAGAAGGACCGCGGAGAGTCCGTGCCGTATGATATGGAGCTTGAGGCAATGCTTCCCGCACTTCGCGGCGAGGTGCCGTTCAAGATGCACTGCACGCAGTACGATATGCTTACCGCCATCGAGATCGCGAAGGAGTTCGGAGCGGAATTCTCACTGGAACACGCGTGGGGGGCGTCCGATTACATCGAGGAGATCGTGGAGAGCGGAGCACAGATCTGCTACGGACCGATCGGGACTTACCGCGCACCGGGAGAGCGCCGGAAGCTCGACATTGAGGCGGTGAAGACGCTCGATGACCGCGGCGTGAATGTTGCCATCATCACGGATTCCCCCATACTGAGTGAGGACGCTCTGTTCCATGAGATGGGAGAGGCGGTCCGCGAGGGGCTGGATCCCGAGCGAATGCTTCGCATGGTGACCATCAACCCGGCGAGAATTCTGAAGGTGGAAGACCGGCTCGGCAGTCTGGAAGTGGGAAAGGATGGCGATCTCGCCATCTTCTCCGGAATTCCCGGACGGGATACCGCAGCGAAGGTTATGGACACCGTTCAGGATGGAATCGTTGTATACAGAGCGGGATGATGAGGAAGGTAAGGCCGGGGCCGGGGCAGCGCCCCGGCCTTTGCGTTGACTGCATGATGCGGCTCACCGGAATCGTTGCGTGGGAAAACGCGGCTTCACTTTTTCGCTCTGGATTCGGCATCATGTGGGACACCGGGATTGATGCGTGGAAAAACGCGGCTTTGTTTTTCGTTCTGGATTCCGCATGATACGGCTTTCCGGAAACCCGGCGGAGGATCGGCTTGTATGCCCCTTTTTATTGATCTTGTAAAATCTCAGCCCGGGTTATGGCGTGGTGCCGTGATTTGATGTATGATAATCAAGTGCTTTACGGCAGTGGCCGGGCAGGAAGGGCAGGTGAAGCCGGATGCTGAACATATATAAAACGGACAACCGTGTGGTCAGTGAGCTGGATGATTTTGAAGATGGAATCTGGATCAAGCTTACGGCACCAACGAAGGAAGAGAGCCGGCGAGTGTCCGAATCCTTCGACATTGATTTCGAAGATATCCTGGCCGCCCTCGATGAAGAGGAGAGCTCCCGTATCAGTCTGGAAGACGGGTATACCCTGCTTCTGGTGGATATTCCCTCACCGGAGATCCGGCACGACAAGAAGGCATACACTACCGTACCTCTTGGCATTCTGCTCACCAAAGACGTCATCATCACGGTCTGCAACGAAGACACCCCGATCCTCAGCTATTTCACCGGAAGACGGCTGCGCGACTTCAGCACGAAGAAGAAGATGCGCTTCGTCTATCAGATCCTGATGCGCACGGCGATGCTCTATCAGAGCTATCTGAAGGTCATTGATCAGAAGAGAACCGAGATCGAGGAGCGGGTGGGAAAAGACACGGAGGACACCGATCTGATCGATCTGCATGAACTCGAATCGACGCTGGTGTACTTCGACACTTCGCTGCACGCCAATGGCATTGTGCTTGACCGGCTGCAGCGCTACAAGCGGCTTGCGCAGTATCCGGAGGATATGGAACTTCTGGAAGACGTCATCATTGAGAACCGGCAGGGCATCGAAATGGCCGGCATCTACCGGAACATCATCGACGGCACGCGGCAGCTCCTCTCCTCCGTGATCGACAACCGTCTGAATAATGTCATGAAGATTCTGACTTCGATCACGATCGTCATGGCAGTGCCGACGGTGATCTCTGGCCTGTACGGCATGAATGTGGCGGGCGAGTGGATGCCGCTGTCATCAACGCCGCACGGCTTCGGCCTGATCTGCCTTATCACGCTGCTGATCTGTCTGATTGTGGTGTGGATTCTGAAGCGCATGAAGATGCTGTAGCATCCAGCGGAATAACGTGGCATGCATAATCGCGTGAGACGAAGAATACCGGAATATGCCTTATAACGCGAGACGAAGAATACCGGAATTATAGAATCATGAGAAAAGCAGAATAACAGGAAACGCGAAGGCGCTGCCCGGGAATTGTTCCGGACAGCGCCTGTTTTTACAAAGAGATTCAGCCTGTTAAGTACGAGTGAATATATCCCGGCGATTACTTTGCCGCCTCGGCCTCTTCCTCCGCCTTAGCCTTGGCGGCCTTTGCGGCGCGCTCCTCCGCTTTCTGATCCTCGCGGGCAATGAACTGAACGAGGTCGATGCACTGGTTTGAGTAGCCCCATTCGTTGTCGTACCACGCGATCAGCTTGACGAAGGTATCGTCCAGCATGATACCTGCCTTCGCGTCGAAGATGCAGGTCTGAAAGTTCCCTCGCAGGTCTGAGGAGACAATCTCATCGGTATTGTACTCGATGATTCCCTTCATCTCGTGGTGGCTGGCATGCTCGATGACGTCGCAGATCTCATCGTAGGTGGTCTTCGTCTTCAGCTCCGCCGTCAGGTCGATGACGGAGACGTCATTTGTCGGGACGCGGAAGCTCATGCCGGTCATCTTCCCCTTCATCTCAGGAATGACGAGTCCGACGGCCTTCGCAGCACCAGTGGATGACGGGATGATGTTGTTGAAGACGGAGCGGCCGGTCCGCCAGTCGCGTCCGCCGTTGGAGTCCACCGGCTTCTGTTTGGAAGTGGAGGCGTGTATCGTAGACATCAGGGCCCGTTCAATGCCGAAATTGTCATTGATGACCTTGGTCAGCGGGGCCAGGCAGTTCGTCGTGCAGGAGGCATTGGAGACGATCTTCATGTCCGGATGGTAGGTATCCTGATTGACGCCCATGACGAAGGTCGGGAAATTCTCATCCTTGCCGGGGCAGGTCAGAATCACCTTCTTCGCGCCGCCGCTGAAGTGCTTCGCGCACTGCTCGAGGGTGCGGAACTTGCCGGTCGATTCGATGATGTATTCCGCGCCGACAGAAGCCCACGGGATATTGGCCGGATCCTCCTCGGAGAATACGCGGATCTTCTTGCCGTTGATCACGAGTTCATTCTCGGTTGCGCGGACTTTGCCGCGAAAACGGCCAAAGACGGAATCGTACTCCATCTGGTAGACCATGCGGTTCAGGTCCGCATTGCGGAGATTGATCGCGCAGACCTCGATGTCCGTGTCGCGTTCTTCCAGAATGTGCAGGATGACGCGGGCGATGCGCCTGTAACCATTGATGCCGACTCTGACTAACATATGTCCTTCTCCTTATTGTGCTGTGCGGAAAATTCCGCGCTGCCGTCATTGCCGGCCGGCAGGATGAAAATCAGGCAGCGGCCGGACTGCGCGGCAAGTGGTTCATCAGCCGGAAAGTGTGATAAAGCACAGCGGGCATGACTGATCGCACTGATGCAGCATCGGTACACGCTGTCAGACGAAGTGGCCGTTCCGGTGATTTACTCTGCCAGCTGAGTACAATATCATTATAAAAAGAAGAAGAAAAAATGGCAACGCGTCCGGATGAAAAGAAAAGAAAAAATGGTAACGCGTCCCGCGGCGTCGTGGGTTTCCTGTGCGCGGAACCGGTGAAAATGGCCCTCTCAGGACCGAAGAAAAATTTGCACACAGTAGAGATTCTGCTATAATCGGTCTGTAGAATACACAAGGTTTTACGCTCCGCCTGGATCAGGGAGCGTGAAAATGACTGTGAAAAGAGGGGGGGTTCATGAAAAAATCCACATTTCTGCTCGCGGCCGGTCTGCTTCTGGCTGGTCTCGCCGCACTGCCCGCCGCGGCGCAGGCGAAAAATGTGCAGCCGGCAGGACGAGCGCGCAAGACGGTTACCATCCGCTACAAGAAGGGGACAAAGAGCTATTTCAACGAGATAAAGGCAGCCATCGGGAAGGGCGGACGGACCATCCGCTTCCAGCCCGGTCATACTTATCATGTTCTCGGTATGATCCGTGTGCCGAGCAATACAACGATTATCGCAAAGGGCGCGAAGATCGTGGAGGATAAGGTCGGCACCACGATGCTGCGGCAGCCGGACAACCGGATCGAGAACGATAAGATTCACGGCTACAACGCGGTGAAGAACATCACGATCGACGGCGGTACGTGGGTCGGCACGAAGAAATGCCTGCCGAATGCCCACAAGAAGGAAGGGTGGCGTGATGGTGCGGACGTGGTCAATTTCATCCACGCGAAGAACATCACGATCAAGAATGCCACGTTCTACAACGTCTACAATGCGCATGTCATTGAACTGACCGGATGTAAGAACTGCAAGATTCTGAACTGCAGAATCAATGTGAAGCCGAACGGAAAGCCCGGATTCTACAAGGGCTATTTCAATAACGGCGGCATTCAGCTCGACGCCTGCTATTCGTCGAACAACAATCCCCACGCTGCCCGGTTCGACAGTACGGCGTGCCGTGACATTCTGATCCAGGGCAACATAATCCGCTACACGGTCGGAATTGAGTGCGCTCAGGAGACCACGAAGGACACAAAGAATATTCAGGTGACCGGCAATACGATCTACTATCACTACATGCCCTGCATCACGAAACACACGCAGAATTTCGTGACGCAGAACAATACGGAGATTCCGTACTGACCTGAAGAACAATACATAATTCTGTACTGACCGTAAGAGAGTTTCCCGCTCGGATGACGATTCTTCCCGGCAGGAATGCGCACACATAGCCGGTGCAGACCCACGAGCGCGGTTCTCTGCCCGGGTGACGGTTCTTCCCAGCGGGAACGCGGGCGACCAGGCGGCCAGAAAACAGAGGAACAGAGCGAGAGAAAGGCCTTCCGCGGGCGGAAATTTCGTCCGGGAAGGTCTTTTCGCGTTCAGAAAGAGATGCTGGATTGAGGAGGCGGGACGCGAAGCGGCTGTCCGGGAAGGCTTTTTCGCGCGCGGAAAATGATGCACGGTGCATTCCGCCGGCGGCTGTGTTATAATCACGGTTACGACCGCTTCAAGAAGTGGTGCGGCAGCAGAATATCGGCATATTCCATGCGCGGTGCGGCAGATCATCCGCACCGTGATTTTGGCATGCCTGCATGATGATGGGAAGCAGATGGTTTCCGGGATGAGTGAAGAGATCAGAGAAATATCGGTTCAGGAATATAAGAACAGCAGTGATCAGTATGTGGCCGTAGATGTTCGTGACGCTGCAGCGTATCAGCACGGTTTTCTGCCGGGCTCTCTTTCGGTGCCGGCAGACCGGCTGCAGGAAGCTCTCCAGGAGGAAGATCCTGAAGCGGCGGTGCGGAATCTGCTCCGGATGAAGACTGGCGACCCGAGAACGGCGCTGCTATACTGCACGCGCGGAGAGATCAGCGTGCCGCTTGCCGCGAGCCTGACGGCAGCCGGTGTGCGTGCGGTCAGCCTGGCCGGCGGGTTCAATGCATGGATCCTGGAAGCGCTGCGGGCCGAGGAGAATGGCGAGGGAACGGGAAGAACCTGCCGGGAGATCGAGGCGTCGATTCGGAGCCGGAGATTTCATAACTGCCTGTTCTCCCGCTTTGCGAAGGCCATCAATGAATACGAGCTCCTGCAGCCGGGCGACCGGGTGGCAGTCTGCATCTCCGGCGGCAAGGATTCGATGCTGATGGCGAAGCTGTTTCAGGAGCTGAAGCGCCACCGCAAATTCGACTTTGATCTGGTGTTTCTTGTGATGGATCCCGGATACAGTGAGACGAACCGGCGCGTCATTGAGAGCAACGCGAGACGGCTGGAGATTCCGATCACCATCTTTGAGACCAATATCTTCGACGCGGTCTATGATGTCCCCAAGTCTCCCTGCTACCTCTGCGCGCGGATGCGGCGCGGCTATCTGTACGCGAAGGCGAAGGAACTCGGCTGCAACAAGATCGCTCTGGGGCATCACTATGACGATGTGATTGAGACGATCCTGATGGGAATGCTGTACGGCGGGCAGGTGCAGACCATGATGCCCAAGCTGCACAGCACGAATTTCCCGGGAATGGAGCTGATCCGCCCGCTGTATCTGGTGCGGGAAGAGGACATCAAGGCCTGGCGCGACGCGAACGGCCTGTACTTCCTGCAGTGCGCCTGCCATTTTACGGAAACGTGCACAACCTGCCACACCGACGGGACGACGTCGTCTAAGCGGCTCGAGATCAAGAACCTGATCCGGGATATGAAGAAGGTGAATCCCTATGTCGAGTCGAACATCTTCCGAAGCGTGGAAAATGTCAACCTGGCGACGGTGATTGCGTATAAGCAGGACGGGGTGACGCATCGGTTTACGGACGATTATGACAAAAAGAGCGGGATAGAGAACCAGCAGACAGGAGGAA
>CADBOY010000003.1 GCA_902796405.1 uncultured Lachnospiraceae bacterium
AGTCCGCCGGTGAACAGCCCGAACGTTGCAAAGCAGAACACCCTGCGTGCCTTTCTCTGCTTCAGCTGCCGGGCAACATCAATCATGCTCTCACCCGATGCGATCATATCATCCACGACGATAACGTCTTTGTTCTCAACGGAGCTCCCGAGGAATTCATGGGCGACTATCGGATTCTTTCCATTCACCACCCTGGTGTAATCGCGGCGCTTGTAGAACATACCGACATCGATGCCGAGCATATTGGCAAAATAGATTGCCCGGCTGATCGCTCCCTCATCCGGGCTGATCACCATCATATGATCCGCGTCAAGGGTGAGGTCCTCCATCTGGAACAACTGCTTCACGAACTGGTAGGTGGGCATAATCGTCTCAAATCCGTTCATCGGAATGGCACTCTGCACTCTGGGGTCGTGGGCGTCGAACGTGATGATACTGCTGACTCCCATATTGACGAGCTCCTGCAGCGCCATCGCGCAGTCCAGCGACTCCCGGGCGGCACGCTTATGCTGCCTTCCCTCATAGAGAAACGGCATGACCACATTCACCCGCTTCGCCTTGCCTCCTACCGCGGCGATGACCCTCTTCAGGTTGCTGAAATGGTCATCCGGCGACATCGGATTGGTCTTCCCGTACATCTTGTATTCCACGCTGTAGTTGCTGACGTCAGTGAGGATGAACAAATCCATGCCGCGGACAGACTGGTCAATCATCCCCTTTGCCTCGCCCGATCCGAACCGCGGAACCGTCACGCTGAGCAGATAGGAATCCTTCCGGTAGCCGGCGACCGGATTATTCCGTTCCCGGCGCCAGTCCGCCAGATAAAAATCCACACTTTTGGCCAGATTTTCACAGCCGGGAAGCGCAATCAGCCCAAGCGGTCCTCTCGGAAATCCTTCCAGCTGGGGTTTTTTTTCTGAATATGCACTCATCTCCGTCATTTCCTCCCCTTTTCAGTGCCATGCCGTGTACGCTCAGCACGCCTGACTGCAGCAGCATCTGATACATTCACTTTCCGTTTTCGCCAAACCGCAGATACACACGGATGTCACGGTCCGGGAATCGCAGTATGCGGTAACTGCCCATCAGGCGGGACGTAATCCGATCCGTATAGAAACCGGCCATCTCATTCATGCTGAGATTCGTCGATATCAGCGTCGGCCGCTTCCCGAGTATTCTCTCGTTGATACAGGTAAACAGCGGCGACGATGTGAATGAGTTCGCCAGTTCTGTGCCGAGATCGTCGATGATCAGCAGGTCACAGGTCATCACATCGTCCGCATCTTCCATCCCGCTGCCGTCCCGCCTGAATGTGCTGTCGGCAAGGCGCTCGAAAAGTTTCGGGGCCGGAAGATACAGAACGGAAAAGCAGCGCCTGATCAGTTCCTCCGCAATGCAGTGAGACAGGAAGGTTTTTCCGGTACCGGCCTGCCCTGTGAACAGAAGATTGTCCGCCTGCCCGGGAAATCCATCGATAAAATCCCGGCAGATTCTGACGTATTCCTGCATCGTCTCATACCCGGTGCGGCCGGTCTGCGGATCTCTCTTCTCCTTATCGAAGACATCGAAGCGGAACGTGCGGAAGTTTTCCCTCTGCAGGGCATCTCCGATCGTGCTCTGCTTATAGAGCAGATCCATGACCGCCTTCTTCCGGCAGTGGCAGATCTCGCCGCCGACATAACCAGTGTCACGGCAGTCCGGGCACTCATAGCGGATCTCCAGCTCATCTGCGGCAAGTCCCGCATCCGCAAGCATCTTTTTCTTCGAGGCACGCAGATTCAGAAGCTCCCCGGCCGTGCGCTCCGCCTCATTCTTCTGTCCGGCGAGCATCGCCCGTCCCCGCTCGCAGGTAAGATCCGTGATCTTCTCCTCGATCTCCTTCAGGCCAGGGACCTGTTCATAGGCCCGCCGGATCCGCTGCTGCTGATCTTCCAGATCCCGCTGCTGCCGGCGGCTGTAGATCCTTCCGATCTCATCATACTGTGCATTGGTCAGTGGCATCCCTCTCACCTCTTGCTGTAGTCGGCCGCGGCATTCCCGGCAAGCAGTGCATCATAATCAACCTCACGTCCCCGGTAGTTCTGGAACCGGTTCTTCGGCCGCTGCGCATTCCTCCGGCGGTCTGCGCTCTCCTCCGTCTTCGCCTTGTCCTCCGCTTTCCGCGCTTCCCGCCTCTGCTGGACATGGCTCTTCGCCTGCTCGGCGGTCGTCACCCCCGCCTTCTTCCATGACTCCAGGATGGAATTCGCATAGGCAAAACTGGGACTGTGAATGGATGCCATCGTCTGGTGGCAGGCTTCCACGATAACGGGAAGCGGCATGCCCAGATCCTTCAGCCAGTAGCCAAGCTGACGGCGCTCCTCATCATTCAGAACCCGTCCGCTGATTCCGAAGGCTTTCATGACCTCCCGGTTCTCCCGTTTGTAGGACTGGTGCATCTCCTTGGCCTGACCGACCGTGGTGATTCCCTCGTCATACCATCCGAAGGCCACGCTCTCAATGTATCTCGCGTTCCTGTGCCCCGTGTCAATACAGTATTCCAGGAGATACTCCAGTAGATCCTCGGAGAATCCCAGTGAATCGTAAAGATAAGCGAAAAGCTGCGTTTCTTTCGAGGTCAGCGGGCGGCGGAAATAAGTCTCCGCCACATACGCGAACTGACGGAAATCACCGTGCTCCCGGACACTGGCAATCCGTTCCTCCGGAAGATCAGTCCGCCCCCGCCGGTCTTCACCGGCAGCAGCCGCACCTGCCGTCTGCAGGGGAGAAGAAACTCCGCCGTCAGAAAAGCTCCCGCTCTTCTCGGTCCCGGACGGTTTCTGCGCCGCGGCTTTTACTCCGGCTTCTCCCGTTCTCTGCTCCGAAGGAATTCTCCCATCGGTCAGGAAATCTCCCACACTCAGCATAACCGGCCGGCGGTCCGCTTCAGAGCCGGAAACCGGTTCCCTCTTCTCTGACTTCTTCCCCTCATTTCCGGCTGCGGTGGAATTTCCGGCTTCAGATCCCGATTCTGTTCTTCCCGCCGCCGAAGCCGGAGCACCTGACCCGGACAAAGGCAGAGAATCCGAAGTACCTGCCCCGAAGGAAGGTACAGAAGCCTGCTTCTGCGGCATCGAAGCCGTCATCTTCGCAGACCCGGCCCGGTCCGTCAGCTCCACGCGCTCTACGGTCCCCTTCTTCTCCGTCATGCAGAGCAGTCCCTGCCGCTCCCAGTAGCGCATCGCACGCACAATATCCGCTTCGGTGCACGCCAAAAAATCCGCCATGCTGCAGACGGTAATCTCTGTCTCATCCCCGGCGGAGAGCCGGAGCAGATACAGATACACTTTGACAAATTCTCCGTTTGCCAGCGGCATGTAACGGTCGATGAATTCGTCCGGTACCGCTGTAAAATGAGAGGATTCCCTGTTTCCGACTATCATTTCCCTCTTCCTCTTTTCACGGGTCAGTATAACATACGCCCCATGATTTGAAAACACGCCGCCCCCCGGCCCCAGCTGTTCACACCGGGTGTGTGGAAACTGTGGATAATGTGGATAACAACGATTTTCCTGACAAAAAAAATCATGCTTTTCCACCTTCGGTTTCTGTGGAAAAGCATGTGGATAATGTGGATAACTCGATTTTTTACCGGTGAAAATCACTCAGACAGCAGGTCTTCTCCCACTTTCACGACATCTCCTGCTCCCATAGTTATCAACATTTCATCGTGGAAGAAATTATTTTTTACATAATCTTCAATCTCCGGGAAAGTCTCAAAGTAATGAACCCTCTTTCCCTTTGCGGCGAGCTTTGCGGCAAGATCCGCCGAACTGATTCCCAGATCGTCGGTCTCGCGCGCCGGATAGATCTTCGCCAGGATAATCTCATCCGCAAGGGAAAGCGCAGATGCGAATTCGTCCATCAGTGCCTTCGTCCTCGTATAAGTGTGCGGCTGGAAGATCACAACAATCCGGTCGCGGTTTCCCTTCCGCGCGGCACTCAATGTGGCACGGATCTCATCGGGATGATGTGCATAATCATCAACCACGAGAACATCACCCGGCAGCACGCCCTTCTTTTCAAAGCGCCGGTGCGTACCGCCGAATGCCTTCAGAGCATCGCGGATGACCTGCGTGTCCACGCCCATGCCACGTGCTGCCGCAATGGCCGCGATGGCATTCCACACATTATGCGCGCCGGGAATCGCCAGTTCAAAACGGCCCAGACTCTCTCCCCTCTCAAATACCTCAAAGGCAGGGCAGCCAGCCGCATCGTATTCCACTGCCGCGAAGCGGTAATCATCCTGCTCCCGGTCTCCGGCCATCACCACCTGGCATTCCAGTCCATCCACAATCTCGCTGACATCCGGAATATTGCTGCAGATCACGAGCGATCCTTCCTTCGGAATCAGCTGGGCAAACCGGCGGAACGAATGACGGATGTCATTCAGATCCTTGAAAAAGTCCAGATGGTCGGGGCGAACATTCAGGATGATTCCCATGGTGGGATGCAGGGAGAGGAAACTGTTGGTGTACTCGCAGGCCTCTGTCACAAAACGGTCCGACCGGCCGATGCGGACATTGCCGCCGATGGAATCGAGCATACCGCCGACTGAGATCGTAGGGTCATCCTGATCCTTCATCAGAATCTCCGCCAGCATCGAGGTCGTCGTTGTCTTGCCATGGGTTCCGGAGACAGCTACCGCCGTGCGGTAATTCGTCATCAGTTCACCCAGAAGCTGCGCCCGCGTCAGCATCGGGATACCTGCCGCCTTTGCTGCCGCGAACTCCGGATTATCCGGATGAATGGCCGCTGTATAGACCACAACATCGATGCCGGTGACAATATTCTCGGCCCGCTGCCCGATCATGATCTTCACGCCCTCTGAGGCAAGTTTGTCGGTGAGCTCCGATTCGTGCATATCTGAACCGGAGATGCGGAAACCGCGCTCCAGCAGAATCTCCGCCAGACCGCTCATGCTGATTCCGCCGATGCCGATAAAATGAACCCAGACCGGAACGTTATAATCAATCTGATACATCCTTTGTGTCCTTTCTCTGCGGTGATGCTGCAGCCGCTGCTTTTGCTGCAGCTGCTTTCTGATATAACCGCTGCTTTTTTGATACAGCTGCTCTATGATAAATCCACTGCTGCCTGATACAGCCGCTGCCATCTGACATATCTGCTGCTATCTGATACATCTGCTATTCTCTGAAGCAGCTGCTGTCTGACCAATCTTTCTGTCTGTCATAAGCAGCGTTTAAAAAAGCTGTGTACAGGTTTGACTCGTACACAGCTGCCTGCTATCTTTATGGATCTCACGGCACGAGACCGGTTCAGCCGCCGCACAGCGGCATCTCCAACGCACCGGTCAGCTCGCAGTGCTCTCTGCCTGCGACGCAGCCGCTGTCTCATCTGCCTGCGACGCAGCCGCCGTCTCATCTGCCTGTGATGCGGCCGCCGTCTCATCTCCTGCGGCTGCTGACGTCTCCGCACCGGATGTCTCTTCCGCCGTCTCCGTTTCCAGGATTCCCGCATAATCTGAGATGACCTGTGAGTTGATGGAATAATCCGGAAGGGAAGCACGATACGCGGCATATCTTCCGTATATCGTCGCTCCGACGCCCCAGCCGACCAGCACAATCACGGCAAGCAGAATGCACCAGCCGCCGATCCGCCACGCTCTCTTCTTTCGCCTCTCTTTGGCGATAAGTTCCTTGCGGTGTACCTTTTTCTCTTTATACTCGTTGACCTTTTCTACGCTCATGTTCGTCCGGTTCCTTATCCATGCCGCAGGGCTGCCGCCTCCGGCATCAAATTTACTCGTAATATTCTACACCGAACAGGATGGATTTGCAACCTGCTTTCCAGAGGCCGGAAAAGCCGGAACCGACTGGCCCCGGCCATGGGCGGCAAAGATGACAAAAGCCCCGGGAGCGGTTCCGGGGCGTAAAAGCTCCGGCGCATCACGCGCCGGAGCCCATCGATTACAGATATTTTTTCAGATCGTCTACCCGATCCAGACGCTCCCAGCTCAGGTCAAGATCGTCTCTGCCGAAATGACCATATGCCGCGGTCTGCTTGTAGATCGGGCGCCGCAGATCGAGCATCTTGATGATGCCGGCCGGGCGAAGGTCAAAGTTCTCGCGGATGATCTCAATGAGCTTCTCATCCGACAGTTTTCCGGTTCCGTAGGTATTGATGTTGATCGAGGTCGGCGTAGCTACACCGATTGCGTAGGAAAGCTGGATCTCGCACTTGTCTGCAAGGCCTGCTGCTACGAT
>CADBOY010000004.1 GCA_902796405.1 uncultured Lachnospiraceae bacterium
AGCGTAGAAAAGATTAGAAACCGCCCCAACGGCGGAATCTGAGCGTAGAAAAGATTAGAAACCGCCAGAACGGCGGAACCGGAGCGCAGGAAAGATCAGAAACCGCCAGAACGGTGGAACCTGAGCACAGGAAAACACAGAATCCGACGGAGCCGGAGAAGACCGGAGAACAGAGGAAGCCCGCCGCACCAGTCTGCGGCGGGCATAAGGGGATCGTTATGAAAAAAATCTATCCGCTTCTCGCGGTTCTTACGGGAGTTCTGTTCGGCGCGACCGGCATCTTCGTGCGGACATTCACGGCGGCGGGAATGAACAATATCACCATCGTTTTCACCAGAGTGAGCGTGTCCGCCTTCTGCCTTCTGATTCTGAATCTGCTGACGGGCCGGTCGCTGAAGCTCCAGAGGCAGGACATTCTGTTCTTTCTGAGCGCGGGACTGCTTGGAATGGCGCTCGTCAACCTGTGCTATAACGAGGCGATGCGCCTGCTTCCGCTTTCGCTCGCCGCCGTACTGCTCAGCACGGCGCCGGCCTTCGTTCTCTTCCTGGCCGCGGTGCTGTTCCACGAGAAAATCACCGGGAAGAAGATCCTCTGCGTGTGCTTTGTCATACTGGGCTGCGCTCTCATGAGCGGGCTGTTCGAGAGCGGAAGCGGACAGAAGATTCCGCTCACCGGCATCCTGCTCGGACTGGTTTCCGGCTTCTTCTATGCCGTCTACAATGTCTCGGCACGCGTCGTATCCGACAGGGGATACGCCTCTTCGGTTCTGACGTTCTACTGCGTATTCCTGATCGCTCTTGTGGTGTCACCCTTAGTCAGCTACCGCATGATCGGAAGCTACATCGCCTCCGCGCCGGCGCGCAGCATCACGGTTTTGCTTCTGCACGGCATTCTGACCTCAGTGATTCCCTATGTTTCCCTGACGATTGCCCTGAGGAGCAGCGATACGGGAGTGATTTCCACCATTGCCTCGGGCGCCGAGCCGGCAGCTGCGCTGATCTTCGGAATTCTGCTCTATGACGAGATCCCGAGCGCGCTGATGCTGGCCGGTATGGCGATCACGATCGGCGCACTGGCCGTCCTCTGCCGCCGGCCGCAGGAGAAACAGGCGGCCGGGTAAAAGCCGGGGATGAAGGAGTGCGTGCCATTGCCGGTGAACCCGTTGATGGGGAGGAGGTGGTTTCGTGGCGGTAGGTTATCTGAAGCTGAGGCAGTTCATCCGGGTCTGCGAGTGCGGAAGCATGACACAGGCTGCGGAGCAGCTCTATATCACGCAGTCAGCGCTGAGTCAGTCGATGCATTCCCTGGAGGAAGAGATTGGCAGTCCGCTCTGGGAGCGGAAAGGCAGGTCACTCATCCTGAACCGTCAGGGGGAGATTGTCCTGCAGTACGCGCAGGAAATCATCCGGATGACCGAGGACATGGAGCAGGAGGTCCGGCAGAGCCTCTCGGATGAGAAGACGCTGACGATAGCCGGAATTGACATCTCCATGAGTTCCTTCCTTGCCGCGTATTTTATGCTGGATCATCCGGAATATCTGGTGGCGCCCGTCCAGTCCGGCCATCTCACCGCGGACACCCTGCTGGAGGGCCGGAAGGATCTGTGCATCCAGCCGCTCTGCCGATTATACAGTAGATCCGGAGGTCGATGAGACCCGGAAGTCTTCGATCGCAGAAGACTTCCGGGTCTTTTTCTGTCTCCGGCGGCGGATCCGCAGACTTCCGGTTCTTATTCTGTGTCTGGCGGCGGGCGTGCCCCGATCCATAATCTTCTTCGATGAGAAGACCGGGGCCCGCTGCATCGACCGGAGTAAATGCATCGGCTGCGGTGCCTGTGCGAAGGCGTGTCCGCTGGCTTCGGCCAAATTTCCGCCGATCCGCCGCGTGGTGAAGGACGGAAAGAAGATCATGATCAAGTGCGACCAGTGCCACGGGCATGAGGATGGCCCTTACTGCGTGCAGGTATGTCCGAAGTCGGCCCTCCGGCTGGTCTGACAGGAGGAGACAGAATATGGAAGAATTAAAATATGGCTGGTGCGGAAAGATTCTCTGGGTGGACCTGAAGAACCGGACAAGCCGGGAACAGGATATATCGGATCTG
This sequence comes from uncultured Lachnospiraceae bacterium, assembly GCA_902796405.1. GTDB lineage: Bacteria > Bacillota > Clostridia > Lachnospirales > Lachnospiraceae > UBA3305. The sequence continues at coordinate 2,103 of CADBOY010000004.1, forward strand.
TGCAAGGAATACATCGGGTGCCGCGGCATCGCGGCAAAGCTCTGCTGGGATTATCTGAAACCCGTGACCGGTGCTTTTGACGAGGAGATTCTCCGATCTGCTTGGCCGCTATTATGCGCTGATGGGCTGGGACGAAGAAGGCATCCCGACGGAAGAAAAGCTCCTGGAGCTGGGCCTGCCGGAGTGCAATGAGGCGATGAAGTCTCACCGCGAAGCCCTTGCCGCAAAGCAGGAAGATGCCTGAGGGAAGGTGAGCAGAATATGGCAGACAGGACGGAAAAAACAGCAGGAACCGCTCCGATGGAGGCAGAGTGTCCGAATGAGAAGGAAGGGCTGGTTCCCGATTATTACGCAAAGTGCGGCTACTGCTGGCCGGAATTCTTTGACAAAGGGTGTATTACCTACCGTGAAGTGCGGTTCTGCTCTTACCGGGAGAAACTGGACTGCACCAGTCAGGAGGAGGCGGAGAAGATCGTTGCCCGCATGAATCAGAACGGGAAAACCTGCCCGGTCTGCGGTCACGTGGGGAAGTTCCGCGCATTGACGAATTTCGATATGATCAACGAACAGAGGATCATCGACGGCGTCATCAACAATGCCGTAAACGGCCGCTGAACAAGCTGTGTCCTCAGGGTCCGGGAGAAATCCCGGGCCTTTTCTTTGCCCATTTTCTGTACTATGGCCTGCCTGCCGCAGCCATGTACAGATGTGATGAATCATGCTGCAGGCGAGATGATTCCGGTTCCGCCTGGCCGCTGTTGATTCGGCGATTCGTTCTGACCGCTGCCGCTCCTTGCATTATTCTGCGGCTATTGTTATCATGAGGAGAGTATCCGTTGGAAACAGTTTGAATCAGGAGGGGAAGATGTCAGACAGCGTGAGAAGAATGCGGGATATCGCGGACCAGCTGGAAGCAGATTTTGTGTTTCGCAGCATCTTGCCGGAAGAGGGAGAGCAGGCGGCAGATATCGAATGGGCCTGTTTCCCGCCGAATGAAGCCTGCCCGAGAGAAAACATGATTCAGCGTGCAGAGAGCATTCCGGACTACTTCCTGGTGGCAGAAGACCGGAAGACCGGACGAATTGCCGGGCTGCTCAACGGAATCGCAGTGAATGAGGATCAGTTCCGGGACGAATTTTTCCTGGACATTTCCCTTCATGATCCGGCGGGGAGGAACGTTATGCTGCTCGGGCTGGAAGTGCTGCCGGAATATCGCCGGCGGGGACTTGCTTCGGCACTGATGGGATGCTACGCAGAGCGGGAGCGCGCCAGAGGCCGGAAGTCGCTGATTCTGACCTGCCTGGACTCCCGGGTTCCCATGTACCTGGGGATGGGATACCGGGATCTTGGTATCTCCCATTCCGTATGGGGCGGCGAAGTCTGGCATGAGATGCAGCTTCCCCTGTAACAAAGAATGCCGGAGAGGCGATGCCCCATTGACGCAGTGCTTTTGCCTCTTGCCGGCGAAAGTGACTCTGCGGTATGATGGCGGAGAAATGGCAAACGGAAGCTTCAGGAGGAGCGGGGAAGAGCAGCAAACGGAAGCTTCAGACAGAGCGGGAAGCAGCAGGTGAAGACTTCAGCAGAGAGCGGGAGAAACGGCGGGCAGCACTTTTGGAAAGAGACAGAATGAAGAGGCAGGAGACGGAGATGATGACGGTACAGGAGAGACTGGCTGCCGATCTGGCAGCCATATATATCGGCAATCTGAATACAGTGGATGCGGATCTGACGCTCCCCGCACAGGGAGATCACGGTTCCGTCTTCACCTGGGAGTCCAGCGAGGAGAGATTTATCACTCCCGGCGGAAAGGTGCACCGCCCACTCGCGGGGACCGGAGACCGCACGGTGACGCTGACGGTCACCGCTTCCCTGGGCGGAGAAACCAGACAGCGGGAATTCCGCGCGAATGTGCTGCAGGATAAGCGAGGAGGCGTCATCGCAGAGGCAGAGCCGGTCAGTGTCGTCACCCGGCGCGGCGTGGAGGCGGAGCTTCCTTCCGTTGTCATCGTGCGGTTCGAGGACGGCAGGCTTTCCACCGCTCCTGCCTCCTGGGAAGAGCATCCGGCGAGCACGAAGAATGGAATCAGCCATATTCATGGCACCATCGAGGGGACGGAGGTTCCGGCTCTGGCGGTGATCCGTGTGGCCGGTGATGAGGTGTTCTCTGAGGCAGAGGCCGCAGCGAAGGAGTCCGGCGATGCGCCTTCTGAGAAGGTGCAGTATTATCCGATTCAGGACGTCCGCCTCACCGAAGGGTCCATTTACCGTGAATATCAGCAGAAAATGAACCATTTCCTGAGTCAGGTGGATGACGATCAGATGCTGTACAACTTCCGGCGGGCAGCGGGACTCGATACGAAGGGGGCGCCGCCGATGACCGGCTGGGATGAGGAGAGCTGCCGTCTTCGCGGCCATACCACCGG
>CADBOY010000005.1 GCA_902796405.1 uncultured Lachnospiraceae bacterium
AACAGTGCCGCAGCGGCTATGATACCAGCTGCCGCCAGGACAGCACGCAGAACCGGTCTGCGGCGCTTTGCCGGACCGGCGTTCTCCTCGCCGCCCTCAGGTTCCTCCGCATCCGCATCTTCATCCGTGCCTGCCAAGTCCTCTCCATCATTCTCTGAGATGTTTTCAGCCCCGCTCCCAGCCACTGCCGTTCCCGATTCTGTACTATCCTCCGGCCCCTGCGCCCGCAGTGCTGCCCGCCGGCCGATCTCTCCGAGATCAATCGTGTCCGTTTCGTCCAGTGCCTCCGGAACATCAGATTCCGCTGGCGAACGAAATGCCGCTCTGCCCTCGTCGTCATTCCCGAGGACCGCATGCACATCCATCTGCTCCGTCTCATCAAAATAGGAATTATTGTCTTCTGAATGGTTCTCCGAAATCATGAAAGCAGTTCTCCGTCCGAAGGGTCAGCCAAATTGATCATAGATGTCAGAATCTGTCTGCCCGGTGCGCATGCACCCTGCTCAGATTCCGTGTTTATTCCGGACGCAAAGCGTCACAGATAAAAAATCAGAATTCCGGTCAGAATGAGAATCATCCCGGCAATTTTGTTTCGTGTGATCCTCTCGCCGAAAAATATCCTGCCAAGCAGCATGACGAAGATGTAGCCCATGGTCTCAAGGACCGGAACATTCATATACGAATCCGCCCAGGCATAAGCCCGGATCGTCAGGAGCATGGAGACAAACAGCATCAGATAGCCCGCGACCACCCACTTGTTGAGATACTCCCGAATCCAGCTGCTGTACCGGATGCCGGCGCTCTTCTTGAGCAGCATCTGCGACGATGAGGCAATCAGCTCGGAGCAGATCATGATCAGGACACAAATCTGAAAATTGCTCATGATTTTCTGCCTCCCTCATCGATTCAGCACGCAGACGCCCGCGATGACAAAGAGCACGCCCGCGATTTTCTTCGGCGTGACGGAGTCATGAAAGATAATCACGCTCCAGAGCAGTCCCCAGAGCAGAACCATCGCCTTATTCGCGTATGCGACGGAGATATCGATCCGCTTGATCGCCTGCTGCCAGAGCAGGGCATAGACGCCCAGAATCACCACCTCAAGCCCATAAAACAGGAAGAACCCCCTGGTGAACGCCGCCTGACCAGAGGCAAATTTTGCCGTGACCGAGGTCAGGGAAAAAATCATGACGATGCCCTGGAGAATACAGATGTCCTTCCACGCCAGTTTCTTTTTCATCAGAAATACCTCATGTGAATGCTTATTGCGGCCCCGGAAGAAGATGTGAAAACTCTGCGCCTGCTCCGCGCGCATTCCGTTCCTCAATCTTGTAAAATCAGGTCGAATTTCCTCGCGCGCCGCGCTACAATCTTACCATGATTGGCGCCGATGCAGGGAGAAAGGTTTTGCGGCAAGAGGTATAAGTATGGCATTCAGAAAGAATCATCCGGACACGCTTCCGAAGCCGGAGTCCGGCGAAGATGAAATTGACGATCTGCTCTGGGGAGACGATGAAGGAAAAACGCCGACGGATGACCCGGACAATTCCATGGAAATGGAATATGATACAGAAATTTCCGGAAATCCAGGCCCTGCGCCCGCAGAAGGCATCTTCCATCTCGGAACCCTCAACAAAGTACTCGCTGTCGCGATCGCTGCCGGCGTCGCGGCCATCGTCATCTGGCTCTTCATCTGGAACATTGGCGAAAAGTCGGTCTGGAACCGCAATAAAACAACGACAGACTACGATATTGAAGTGCAGGACGTGATTGTCGCGCAGAATCCCAAAGACCTCGAGGGACACGCCGACGACGGCGTCACGAATATTTTGTTTCTGGGAAATGACCTGATCAGCGACGACGAGACGGAGAACGGCATCGCCGGACAGGTGGCCTCCCTCGGGAACGTACAGACCATCACCGCCGCCTTCCCCGGATCGCAGATCACCTGCTACAATACGGATTACAAAACTGACAGCCAGCACGACATGGACGACATCTATAACTTCTTCTACGTCGCGAACTGCATCAGCACCGGAGATTTTTCCGCGCTCAGCAATGTGGCAGCCTACCACAGCGACAACCCGGTCTATGCTGACGCCGCATCCACCCTGGCCGGCATCGACTGGAACACCATCGACATGATCGCCATCTCCTACAATGCCGCCGATTACCTGAACGGATCCGCCGTCTGGAATGACGCCAACGACCTCGACATCGTCACCTATACCGGTGCTCTGCGGCTCGGCATCCGCCGCATCCACGAGAAATACCCGTGGATCCGCCTTGTCTTCCTGTCCCCAACCTACACCCGGATCGAGGACCAGAGCGGCACGCTCCAGAATGGCGACACGACCAACATCGGCAACGGCGACATGAGCACCTACTGGCTCAAGGCCGTGGACGTCTGCGTCGGCGAACAGGTCTCCTTCCTCGATAACTACTACGGCTCCATCAACGGCCAGAACTACCAGGAATACATGACCGACGGCGTCCACCTCAACAGCGCCGGCAACACAGCCATTGCCAGACACTTCATCTACAAGATACTCGAAAACGGCCAGGCGGAGTACAACTTCCGCACCGGCACCGGCAGCGACGTCTCAGGAGATGAAAAGACAGAGGAATAATCTGTCAGGGACAGATATTCCCGTTCTTCCACAGATCGAAGCCGTCCACATTGCCCATGTATTCCATGCCGTAATCGGCGAAATCGCCGTTCACGCTGCGATCCTGCAGGATAACAAGGTACTGGGTATAGGTGTCGTTCAAGGCCCTGACGAGGGTCTTTGCCTCAATGGTGTCCGGCTTTTCCATGGCATCGTAGACTTCGTTCCAGTAGCCCCATCTTGCGATGAGCATGTCGCGGCCGTAGGGCATATTGACCCTGGAGGTGTACTGGCGCACGAACTGCACAATGTTGGAAGGGAAGGCAGCGCTGACCTCCTGTCCGCCGCTGTCCGCGAGCAGGTAGTCGCAGATGTCCACCACCTGATGCGGCACATGAAGCCGGTTCTCAGCTTTGATCACATTGCTGTTGCGGTAAACGCTGGAACCGCATACAATGACGGCGGCGCACAGCACGGCATACCCCGCGAAGCGAAGCGGTCCCGGCAGGCGGATCGCTGCCCTGAGTCCGGCGTAGAGCATCGTAACTCCCATCGGCAGGAGCCAGAGAATCCGATAGTAAGTATCTCCCTCGTTCTGCGCCGTGTAGAACCGGTAAACGGGCGGCAGGAGAAACAAAATCAGAATCGTCAGCGGCAGGTACACCAGCATCAATCTGGTCCGCCGGTTCCGCTCCGTGATCAGGAGATAAAGCAGCGCGGCGAGATAAAGCAGCAGCAGTGCGCCGTTTCCCTGGTATTCTTTTAATACATTGATCATGTCATCCATGGCTTCATTCTACCATACTTCCCGTGCCCTGCATGGAAATTCAGGGGCGGAGCAAAATTCAGCTGGAGGTATATATGTCGCAACTGGAAAACGCAGGTGTCACACCGGACGAACTTTTTCACTGGGACCCGTCGACCTATCTCATCCTCGATGTGCGGGAGCGCGAGGATTTTGAAAAGGACAGCATCCCCGGTTCGCTGCACTATGATCTCGATGCCATTCTGAGCGGCAGCGCTGCGCTGCCGAAGAACGCCGGGAATTACCGCCTTGTCCTGGTCTGCCGCTATGGCCGTCTCAGCGAGAACGCGGCGGAGGCGCTCCGCGCGCGCGGACTCAATGCCTACAATCTGGAGGGAGGCTACGGGCGATACGTCTATGAATCCGCCGTGCGCGCCGAGGCGGATGAAGAGCGCAGGAAGGAGATCGAGAAGTCCATCCGCGGCAAGTTCAAGAAGGATCTGTACGGGAAATTCTGCCATGCCATCGTGGAATACGAGCTCGTGAAGCCCGGCGACAAAATCGCCGTCTGTATCTCCGGCGGCAAGGATTCCATGTGCATGGCCAAGCTGTTTCAGGAGGTGAAGCGGCACAACAAGTTCCCGTTCGAGCTGGTCTTTCTCGTGATGGACCCCGGCTACAATGAGATGAACCGGAACGTCATCGAGACAAACGCAAGGCTCCTCGGCATCCCGATCACGATATTCGAGACCACGATTTTTGACTCTGTCTATCACGTGACCGAGTCTCCCTGCTACCTCTGCGCGCGGATGCGCCGCGGCTATCTCTACAAGAAAGCAAAGGAACTCGGCTGCAACAAAATTGCACTCGGGCATCACTATGACGATGTCATCGAGACGATTCTCATGGGGCAGATGTTCAGCGGCCAGTTTCAGGCCATGATGCCAAAGCTCCGAAGCACAAACTACGAGGGCATGGAACTCATCCGGCCCATGTACTGCATCCGTGAGGCGGACATCAAGCACTGGCGCGACTACAACGGGCTGCACTTCATCCAGTGCGCCTGCAAATTCACGGACACCTGCACCACCTG
>CADBOY010000006.1 GCA_902796405.1 uncultured Lachnospiraceae bacterium
GCCGCGAGATTGCTGGAGCGTTCTGGGCAGACTGGAAAGCGGGGAAAGAAGCAGAACCGGCGCGGGCAGTACTCCCGCGCCATCGCGTGTGATCTTCGTCCGGAGCCGCTGGCGCGTGCCAGAGAGCATATTGAGGAGGCCGGACTGTCCGGATGTATCGATACGAGGCAGGCTGACGGTCTTGCCGCTGTCCAGCCGGGGGAAGCGGATACGATTCTGATCACTGGAATGGGCGGCCCGCTGATGGAAAAAATACTGGAAGCAGGGAGCGATACCGCGCATTCCGCGAGAAAACTGATTCTATCCCCGCAGTCGGCGATTCCCCATTTCCGGCAGTTTCTGCTGCAGAATGGATATCGGATCCAGGAAGAACGCATGGTATTCGATGAGGGAAAATACTACGTGGTTCTGACCGGAGAGCCGGGTGAGACAGAGGAGTGGTCTCCGCTGGAATTAAAGTATGGCAAATGCCTGCTGCGGGCGGCAGATCCGGTTCTGGCGGCGCAGCTTCAAAGAGAGCGGGAAGAACTGACCCGCATTGCGGAGCAGCTTGACGGAGAGCATTCTCCGCGCAGTGAAGACAGGCGGCAGCAGGTACGCCTGGAGTTGTCGATGGCAGCAGAAGCCGCAAGAATCTGCGAGATGCGGGGATGAAACTTCGCGGTGCGGGTGCTGAAGGCGCGGCGAACATGACGCAGTCAGTCTGCAGATCAGCTGGGAGGAACAATGGACTTAATCAAGGTATGTGTCGGTGACAGAGAGAAAACAGTGCCATCGGCGACGACGCTGCTTCGCATTGCGGAAGAAGACGCCAGCAGGGAGAAATATCCGATTCTTCTTGCCAGAGTGGATGGACGGCTGCGTGAACTGCGGCGTCCGGTGACAAAGCCGTGCCGGATCGAGTGGGTCAGCGCGGCGGATCCGGACGGATACCGCGCCTGTGAGAGAAGCTTGCAGATGCTTCTGGGAAAGGCAGTCCGGGATCTGTATCCGGAGGGACATCTGGATCTTGTCTCTGAATTTTCCGTGAATGGCGGAATCTATCTACGGATCAATGGCGATTTTCCGCTGGACGAGGCTTTTGAAGAGGCGGTCAGCCAGCGCATGCGGGAACTGGTAGAGAAAAATATTCCGTTCCGCAAGGAATCGATGCATCTGGACGAGGCCATTGCTCTCTTCCGTGAACTGGGAATGAAGGAGAAGGTAAAGCTGTTCCGCTACCGGAGAAGTTCCTGGGTCAACGTGTATTTCCTGGAGGATTACGCGGACTACTACTATGGCTACATGGTGCCCTCCACCGGCTGCCTCGGTGCATTTTCACTGGAACTTTATGAGAGGGGACTGGTTCTGCGTCTTCCGGACCGGAAGGATCCTTCCCGGGCAGCGGTGTTTCATCGCCAGCCCAAGCTGTTCCAGGTCATGCAGGATGGGGAAGACTGGGGCAGCCGGATGAGGCTGAATACGGTGGGAGATGTCGATGACTGGATCAGCGCCCAGCGCGGTGAGGAGCTGGTCCTGATCGCGGAGGCGAGGCAGGAGGAGAAGATTGCCGCGATCGCGAAGGAGATTGCAGGAAGAAAAGACGTCAAATTCGTGATGATTGCCGGTCCTTCCGCATCCGGAAAGACGAGCTTTTCTCACCGGCTGTCCATTCAGCTCCGCGCATATGGACTCAATCCGCATCCGATCGAAGTGGACAATTATTTCGTGAACCGCGACAGGACGCCGCGGGATGAGAATGGCAATTACGACTTTGAGGCTCTTGAGTGTGTCGATATTGCGCAGTTCAACGAGGACATGCTGGCTCTGCTTGCCGGGAAAGAGGTACCTCTGCCGTCCTTCGATTTCATCGAGGGAAGAAGACGCTATGAGGGGGAGACGCTGCAGCTCGGGGCAAATGATATCCTTGTGATCGAGGGGATTCACTGCCTGAATGACAGACTGTCCAGCCGGCTCCCGCAGGAGAGCCGTTTTCGTATCTATGTGAGTGCACTGACGCCGCTGAATATCGATGAGCACAACCGGATTCCGACGACGGATCTGAGGCTGATCCGCCGGATGCTCCGGGATGCAAGGACCAGAGGATATTCCGCGAAAGCCACGATTGACCGCTGGCCTTCTGTGCGGCGCGGAGAAGAGAAGAACATCTTTCCGTTTCAGGAATCGGCGGATGCGATGTTTGATTCCTCCCTCATCTATGAGTTTTCGGTCATGAAAACCCGTGCCGAGCAGCTCCTCTACGGCATTTCTCCGGATGAGCCGGAGTATGCGGAAGCAAAGCGACTGCTGAAGTTCTTTGATTACTTCCTTGCAATTGATGCGGACGCTGTTCCGCGCAATTCCCTGATCAAGGAGTTCATCGGAGAAAGCATCTTCCGCGTCTGATGCACCGAAAATTTTCGCCGAAAAAGGGAGAGAAGAGAATCTTTCCGTATCTTTCTGAGTGGATCTTTCGCGTCTGAAGCGCTTCTTGATTTTCGAAGTGCGATCTGATAGAATCGAATAGTTTGAGCAGGACAGGTGATCGCGGCTGCGCAAGGCAGACGAGGAAAGTCCGGGCTTCACAGGGCAGGATGCCGGTTAACGGCCGGTGGAGGCGACTCCCAGGACAGTGCAACAGAAATATACCGCCGGAGCAATCCGGTAAGGGTGAAATGGCAGTGTAAGAGACTACCGCCCGCCTGGTAACAGACGGGGCACATGTAAACCCCATCCGAAGCAAGACCGAAACGTGACGAAGGGCGGCC
>CADBOY010000007.1 GCA_902796405.1 uncultured Lachnospiraceae bacterium
ATGTCGCGCGATGGCTCTGGAATCAATGGATCAGTGACGGACAAAGAAAATTCTGCATGGAATCCATGAGTATTCCAGATGAAGAAGCGGCGGCCAATCTGGCAGCATTTCTCGGGGCGATCCATGACCTGGGGAAAGCCACGCCGGCCTTTCAAACGAAAACAGGCTATCACAACTCGCCGGACCTGGATGCGCTTCTCCTGGAAAAACTGGAGAGGAGCGGGTTTGCAGGAATCTCTTCGCTGCACCTGATCAGTCCGGAGAAATCGCATCATACCATTGCTGGAGAATACCTCCTCCGACATCAGTTCCCGGTAAAAGATGATCTGGGGTCCATTGTCGGAGGGCATCATGGAAAGCCGGTGGATGATTCCTTAATGGTCGATACCCAGGCTGCCTATTCGGCCAACTATTACCAAAGCGAAAACGAGAATTCCGAGGCGGCAAAGAAGTGGAAGCAGGCTCAGACTGAGGTGTTTCAGTGGGCTCTTCACGCCAGCGGCTTTGAAGGAGCAGACGAACTCCCGGAGCTGTCCCTGCCGGCGCAGGTCATCTATTCGGGAATCCTGATTATGGCCGACTGGATAGCCAGCAACAGCCATTATTTTCCTCTGCTCGATCTGGATGAGGATACCGCGGAGGATAGCGGGGACAGATATCGGCGGGGAATTTCGCTGTGGCAGATGGACCGTCCCATTCAGGCGGATTACGATCTGCCGCTGGAGGAACGTTTTTTGTTCAGGTTTCGCCGACCACCGAGAGATTTTCAGAAAGTTGTCTGTCAGACGGTGGATCAGATCGCTGAGCCGGGCATTCTGATCCTGGAAGCACCTATGGGACTGGGGAAAACCGAGGCGGCTCTCACGGCAACCGAAGCGCTGCTGGACAAAAGCGGAAGCGGAGGAATGTTCTTCGGACTTCCCACGCAGGCAACTTCCAATGGTATGTTTGGCAGAGTGCGGCAGTGGCTGGAGAATCTGACCGAAGAGGATAACGCGCGGAAGTCGCTGAGACTGTGTCACGGGAAAGCCGCTCTGAATGAAGAGATGAACGAGCTGAAGAATGCGGCGTCGACGCAGGACATTAACCTGGATGACAGGGAAAATGGGGGAGTATTCGTTAACGAATGGTTTTCCGGCAGGAAGAAGGCCGCACTGGATGATTATGTCGTCGGAACGGTCGACGGATTTCTGATGGTTGCCCTGAAACAAAAGCATCTGGCGCTTCGGCATCTCGGCTTCAGCAAGAAAGTGGTGATTATCGACGAGGTGCATGCCTATGACGTCTATATGCAGCAATATCTGGAAGAAGCGATTACCTGGATGGGAGCATACGGCGCGCCGGTAATTCTGGTCTCAGCAACATTGCCCGCAGAAAAGCGGATCAAGCTGATCACCGCCTATCTGAAAGGCAGAGGGATCAAAAGACGGGAGATGAGAATTCCTCCGAAGATGCAATCGGAAGATCAATATCCGATTCTGAGTTATACCGATGGCACCAGCATTCAGGTACAGGATGATTTTGCGGCCCTGACGGACAAGACAGTTGCCGTACACCGGTTGCCGGAGGAGCACTTGATGGAGAAGATCGAGGAACTGCTGTCCGGAGGCGGAATCATCGGAATCATCGTCAATACCGTGCGCCGGGCACAGAGCCTGGGAGCGGAGTGTAGCAGAAGATTCGGGCCGGATCTGGTAGAGGTTCTCCACTCTGCATTTATTGCCACCGACCGCGTGCATAAAGAGAATGAACTGGTTCGGATGATTGGGAAGCAGGGGCAGCGTCCCAGCCGGAAGATCATTATCGGGACGCAGGTGATCGAGCAGTCGCTGGATATTGATTTTGATGTACTGATTACCGATCTTTGCCCGATGGATCTTCTGCTGCAGAGGATCGGACGGCTTCACCGGCACGAGATCGTCAGACCGGATATGCTTCAGAAACCGCAGGTATATGTTCTGGGAACGAGCCCAGAACTGGAATTTGAAGCGGGATCGAAAAAAGTCTACGGGGCGTATTACCTGATTCGGACGCAGGCCTGTCTGCTGGAGGAAATCCATCTTCCCTCCGATATTCCGGTACTGGTGAACCGGGTATATGGAAAGAGCGATCCGGAACTGACAGGTGCAAATCAGGAATATTACGAAAACGCGCGGCAGGAACAGGAGGTGATGGAGCAGAACAAAGCGCAGCGGGCAAAGTATTACCGAATTCAGAATCCTTCCGGTAAGATCCGGCCGGATATGGATGGTTATAATCTGATTGGCTGGCTGAACAATCCGGATCAGTCGGTGACAGAGGAGGCAGCGGCAGCACAGGTTAGGGACAGTGTGGAAACCATCGAGGTGATTGCCGTCCAGCGAACAGAGGATGGCTATGGTGTGTTCGGGAAAGCCGAAGACCTGTCGGGACGGATCGATGAGCCCGGTGTGGCCAAGGAACTGGCAAAGCAGACAATTCGGCTTCCTCATTATGCCGTTGTCAAGGGCGGCATCTCTGCCACGATTGACTGGCTGGAACAGTATAACCGGAGATTCCTCCCCGACTGGCAGAATCAGCCTTGGCTGGCCGGTACACTGGGAATTATCTTTGAGGAAGACGGCAGGTTCAACCTGAACGGTGTGTCATTGAAGTATGACAGCAAATTTGGACTGCGGGAGGTGAGAGAAGATGGGAAGATTCAATCTGCTGGATGAGCCATGGATTTCTGTCCTGCCGGCAGACACAGAGGAGAAGAGAGACATCTCTCTGCTGGAGCTCTTCCGGCATGCGGAACATTATCAGACTCTGGCGGGGGAGATGGAGACGCAGAACTTTGCTGTGATGCGGTTCCTTCTTGCGGTTGTCCATACCGTATTGTCGCGCTTTGATCTGGATGGAAACCTTCTTCCGGGAGTCAGTGTTGACGAGCGCTGGGTCCAGACGGAAGCCGTGGATGAGGATGACCAGGATGATTATTGCGAGGCAGCCGAAAGCGGATGGGCGGCGCTGCTGAAACGAGGATCTTTTCCCGATATCATCGTGAGATATCTGGAAAAGTGGCGGGACCGATTCTATCTCTTTGATGAAGGACATCCATTCTGTCAGGTAAACCGGAAGGAAATGGATGCGATCATGAAGAAGATACCGAAACGAAGCCAGCCGACGACGATCTACGGGAAAAATCTGAACCGGACGATTTCTGAAAGTGAAAATGAGCCGGCGCTGTTTAGCCCCATTGCTCCATTGGCGAAGAAGGACCGAAGCAGAAAGGATCTGCTGACAGAGGCAGAACTGATTCGATGGCTGATTACGTTTCAGGGATACTCCGGACTTGCGGACAAAGTATCGATCGCAGCAGAACACCAGCGCTCCTCCAAGGGCTGGCTGTTTGATCTGGGCGGCATCTGTCTGAAAGGGGAAAACGTCTTTGAGACGATTGCCCTGAATTACTTGCCGGGTTCACCGAGGGGGATTGCGGATCGTGACTTTGCCGGAGCCATTCAGAGGCCCTGCTGGGAGATGAGTGGAAGCGAAGTGGTCTCGCGCCTCTGTGCTTCCGTGTTCATTGATAATTTGGCGGAGCTGTATACGAACTGGAGCCGGGCCGTTTATATGGATCCGGCGTCAGACCGGAATGAGCCGGCTGCGGTTCAAGTGGTGAAGCTCCCGGAGATTGAGCACACGGAGCAGTCTCTGGAGCCGATGACTCTGTGGCGGGGGAATGAAGCCGGCCCGAACAAGGGACATCAGACGCCGAAGAAGCATGCTCCGGAGCAGGCACTGTGGAGATCGTTCGGCCTGATTACGATGGATATGACACCGGATCATAAGGCGCAGAAGCGGCCGGGAGTCTTCCTGCAGTTTCAGCGGCTGTCCCGGGCAGCCGGAAGCCGCCTGGTTAATCTGGCTGGAATCAGTATGCAGGATGATGGTAATGCGACATCCTGGCTGCCGGTCGATGAAATCTCGGATCAGCTTCGGGTCAATGATCTGGTCCTTACCGATACCAACCCGGAAGGCTGGATTACTCAGATCAATGATGCCGTAGAGAAGACGAAGGAAGTGGCATCAGTTATCTTCCGGAGTTATCTGATCGGCATCTGCGAAGTCAGAGACCTCAAAGTCTCCAATCCGATGGATGCGGCAGCAGCCGGTTTTATCCAGAGAGAAACCGCCTCTCTTTATGCCGATATTGATCCTGCTTTCAAAGAATGGCTTGCCGCGATTCAGCCGGAAGACAAAAAAGAAGAGAAGGTCAGTGAGTGGTATGCGCGTCTGCGGCGGCTGACGCTCGCTCATGGCGAAGCGCTGTTTCGCAGCAGCACGGCAAGGGATCTGAC
>CADBOY010000008.1 GCA_902796405.1 uncultured Lachnospiraceae bacterium
CCGGCGGACTGGCTCCGTTTGATCAGGCGAAGGAGGCGGGGATCGTCGACCGCGTCTACACGACGAATCTCATCTATCAGACGAAGGAACTCCTTGCCCGGGATTACTATGTCAGCGTGGATATGAGTGAATATCTGGCCGCCATCATCGACACGATGAACCATGACTCCTCCATTGAGCCACTCCTGAATCCGACGTTCAAGATCCGCGGTCAGCTGGAGAATCTGAAACGATCCTGATCCCGTTCCCGTTTCTGATTCTGTTCCTGATCCCGTTCCGCCATGCCCTGTCAGCCTGCCGCTCGGCGGGAAAATGCCGGCTGTCTGGGGAAATGGCTTGCATTCGAAAAAACCGTATGATAGAATGGTAAACCGTGACAAATCATTTCCTTGCTTCTCCCGGACAGGGGGAGGCCGAGTGTCCACAAGGAGGTAAAACATGAGCAAGTACGAACTGGCAGTTGTCCTCAGCTCCAAGATCGAGGATGACGACAGAACCGCAGCGCTGGAGAAGATCAAGGGTTATATTGCAGCCAGCGGCGGCACAGTGACCAATGTCGATGAATGGGGCAGAAAGAAGCTCGCCTATGAGATTCAGAAGATGAAGGAAGCTTACTATACCTTTATCACTTTCGAGTCTGAGTCGGATGCTCCTGCCAAGATTGAGTCCCAGGTGCGTCTGATGGAGCCGGTGATTCGTTTTCTGATTGTTAAGCCCGAGGCCTGAATCCGGGGGAAAGGCTTCCGGCAGCAGCCAGAGACCTTTGATACAACAGGAAGAGGTAGTACATGAACAAAGTCATTCTTATGGGAAGACTCACCAGAGATCCGGAGATCCGATACTCCGGAAGTGACAATTCTCTGGCGATTGCCAGGTATTCTATCGCTGTGGACCGCCGTTTTCGCCGCAGAGACGATCAGGCGGACGCCGATTTCTTCAATTGCACGGCGTTCGGAAGAACCGCCGAGTTTGTAGAGAAGTATCTGCATCAGGGATCGAAGATCCTGATGTCCGGCCGGATCCAGAACGATAACTATACGAACCGGGAAGGACAGAAAGTTTATAGTGTACAGATTATTGCGGAAGAGATCGAATTCGCTGAGAGCAAGGCGGCTTCCGCACAGAGCGGTGCCGGCAGCTATGCACAGAACGCCGGCAGCAGCGCAGGCGGCGGTGCCCGGCCGGCTGCCCGTCCGAATCCGAGTGAAGCCCGGACACCGGCCGGGGATGGATTTATGAACATCCCGGACAGTGTGGACGATGGGGAACTTCCTTTCAACTAAAGAGACAGGAGACCGGATGAGTCCGCTGCCGTCGGCGGCGGAACAGCCGGATGTCTTCTTATGAAAAGCAGGTTCTTCCCTGACAGGACAGGAATGAGGGGGGCCGTCCCTCAAGAGGATTGACAGGAGGATAAAACAATGGCTTACAATAAAGGTGACAAGGCGGATGCTCCTATGAAGAGACGCGGCGGTGTGCGCAGAAGGAAGAAGGTCTGCGTATTCTGCGGTCAGGAGAATGACGTAATCGATTATAAGGATACCGCGATGCTGCGGAAGTATATCTCTGAGCGGGGCAAGATTCTTCCTCGCCGGATTACGGGGACATGCGCAAAGCATCAGAGAGCACTGACGACAGCGGTAAAGAGAGCCCGTCATCTGGCTCTTCTGCCTTACGTGGCAGACTGATTGCCTTTATAGAGAAACTGCATGGGATGGGGCTGCCGATGGCGGCCCCTTTTTCTTCAATTGCCGAAGATGGCATTTTTTATCGGCTGGCGAAGTTGGTGCCTTCATGAGCTGCCGGAGCGGATGTTTCGGCCAGTTGGCAGCGCTGACATTCTCGCAGATTGCCGGAGCGGGTACGCTGTATATGGGGCGGAGCCGGCTGGGAGTTGATGTTTCAGGTATCGCCGCGAGCGATGGATGCGGATGAGGATCCCGGAAGGAGACCGTTTATGAGTGATTTTTATCATAAGATTCTGCGGATTACTGCCACGACGGCACTGGTGCTCTGCACCGCCATCACGGCACAGGCCGTCACGGCGCAGGCAGCTGGCCAGTCCGCGGAGGCCCTGGAAGGGACGGCTGCGGAGGAATCCGTTCAGCTTTCCTCCGGTGGTGAGAACCTCCAGGCGAAGAACAGTGCCGGCACTGACAGTGCAGAGCGGAGTGCAGACGATGTCAGTGCGAATCGGGAGACCGATGCAGACGTGATCTCGCCGACTTCCGCCTCGGAGCAGTCACAGAACGAGTCCCCTTCGGAGACGGCCGCGACAAAGGCATCAGAACAGGAATCTGAGACGGCGCGGCAGATCGAGGCCAAAAGCAGTATCCCCGCACCGGTGCTCGTGAGTGCGAAGGCCGGTTCGAGTGGCATTACCGTGAAGTGGAAAAAGATTGCGGCGAAGTATCGCGTCAGAAAGTATCTCATCTTCCGGAAAGAGGATGGCGGCAAGTATCGCCGGGTGGCGCAGCAGGCAGCTTCCAGGGGAACCTCCTGGATGGACAAGACGGCTCTTGCCGGGCATACTTACATCTATTCTGTGCGTGCCTACGGAGTAACCGGGGGCAAACTGACGCTGAGCGGCTACTATACGGCGGGAGTAACGGCCACAGCCCGGATTCCTTCTGTCTCGCTGAAGAGCGTCAAGGCGGTTTCCGGGAAGGTCACGGTGCGCTGGGAGATGATCCGCGGAGTCAGCGGTTACCGCGTGTACCGGAAGACCGGAAATGGTGCCTATCAGAAAGTCGCTGATCTTGACGGCATGCGGACGGTGCGTTTTACGGACAGTGACTGTGAGACCGGCCGCCGGTACACCTACACAGTGCGCGCCTATGTTCAGGATGGTACGAGAATCCGGCTTGGCTCCTTCGAACGGAAGGGAATGACGGTACAGCTGCCCGTGGGAACCGCCAGGATGCGCTCTGTCCGTGCCGGAGACGGAAGAGTCTATGTTGCCTGGACGCCGGTTAAGGGAGCAGACGGCTACATCCTCTACCGGAGAACGGGAACGGGTTCCTTTGGAAAGATACAGACCCTGGACGGAAATATGAGAAACTGCTTCTGGGACTGGACCGCCAAACCGGGCAGAAGATACAGCTATAAGGTGGCTGCCTATGTTCAGGTCGGCTCGAAAAAAGCAAGTGCGGCATCGAGCAAAGCGTCGGCCACAGTGACGGCGCTTCCCGCCACGCCGCTGATTGCTTTCGTTCGTCAGAGCGGCAATTGGGACGTCGTGCAGTGGAATCAGAGCAGCGGCGCGGACGGCTATCTCTTTTACCGCAAAACGGAGTCCGGAAGCTGGAAGCTGGTAAAAGAACTGAAGGCGAAGACAACGAAGATCCAGGTGAAACGCAGCCCGGGAGAGAGATCCTACCGAATCCGCGCGTTCGTGAACGTGGGCGGAAAGCGCAAGCTGTCCAGCTACACAGACAGTGTTACGCTGTCTGATTCCAACCATTCGGATCAGAAGATTCTGTTCCTCGGCGACAGTATCACTTATGGCTTTATGCGCTCGTACGGCAGCTCGAAGCTGAAGACGCGGGTGGCATATCCGCAGCGGGTCGGACTGCTGACCGGCGCCAGGATCACAAACCGGAGCTTTGTATCCGAGACCCTTGCCTACCGGTCATCCGGAAACAGTCTGATTGCCCGGATTCACCGCGGGCAGATCCGCCTGTCCGGGGCATCGGTGATCTTTGTGGCATTGGGAACAAATGATTATGGTCATTCGATCCGGCTGGGACAGCCTTCCGACAGCGGTATGACGACATTCTGCGGCGCTCTGAACCGCTTTATGAGCGCGGTGAAGGAGCAGAATCCGAATGCGAAGGTTGTATTCATGACGCCGATCTACCGCACCCGTTTTCAGTATGACTGGGAGAAGGCAGGATATCAGGTGAAGAATCAGGCCGGTTCCACACTCAGCGACTACTGTGATGCGATTGTTCAGATTGCGCAGGCGAATGGTGCCTATGTCCTGGATTCCCGAACGGAGAGTGTCATTACAGCGAAGAATGCCGGGCAGCTGCTTTATGATGGTCTGCATCCGAACGAGGAAGGGCATGCGGCAATCGCAAAATCTGTAGCCGCGTACCTGGAGAACCATGTATTTTCCGCGGAGTGATGTTCCGCGCCTGGTTTTATGGCAGGAGGAAATACGATGACAGAGAGAGAAACACTCAGGCAGTGGGTCAATGAGAGCAGCCGGATTGTGTTCTTTGGCGGCGCAGGGGTTTCGACAGAGAGCGGCATTCCGGATTTCCGGAGTCAGGACGGTCTCTACAATCAGAAGTATGCGTATCCGCCGGAGGAGATTATCAGTCACAGTTTCTTTCAGCGGAATCCGGAGGAATTCTACCGATTCTACTGGGACCGGATGATCTATCCGGACGCGCAGCCGAATGCAGCCCACAAGGTTCTTGCCAAATGGGAGCGGGAGGGGAAACTCCTGGCAGTGGTTACGCAGAATATCGATGGCCTGCACCAGAAAGCGGGAAGCAGGAGAGTCTATGAGTTGCATGGCTCGGTCAACCGCAATCATTGCATGCGGTGCGGGAAGGCATACCGGCTGGATGAAATTCCGCACACCGGTGTGCCGCACTGCAGCGAGTGCGGAGGCATCATCAAGCCGGATGTCGTGCTGTATGAAGAAAGTCTCGATGAGTCGACGATCCGCGGCGCCTGTGAAGCGATTGCCTCTGCAGATATGCTGATTATCGGCGGGACTTCTCTGGTCGTGTATCCAGCTGCCGGATTCGTTCACTATTTCAGAGGAAAGCATCTGGTACTGATCAACCGGACTCCTACCCCGATGGACAAGGAAGCGGATCTTGTGATTCAGGGAAGCATCGGTGAGACTCTGAAGGAGTATCTGTGATGAACATTCTGGTCGGCGACCGTGTGAAACTGAAGAAGCCGCACCCCTGTGGAAGCAAAGAGTGGGACGTGCTGCGGATCGGCATGGATTTCCGGCTCCGCTGCTGCGGCTGCGGACATCTTGTTCTGGTGCCGCGGAAACTGGTAGAGAAGAATCTGCGCGGTCTGACGCGCGGCGGAGAAGAGATTCCGCTTTCGGACATTGCGCAAGGATGAGAACAGGCGAAAACGAACCGGGGCATGCAGCGGGCCGCGGCGTCTGATCAAAAGACCGTCGGAGCGGGCAGTCTCCTCCGCCGGTTGGCAGCAGCCGGGTCTGCAGCGGCTCACCCGGAACAGAAGGGACAATTCATGCATTTGAAATTCACAGAACTCCGGGCGAAAGATGTCGCTGGTCTGATGCCGTATTTCGGCCGGAGATCCAATATGACCTGTGACAGTACAATCTTTGACAGCTTCCTTTGGCAGGACTATTTTCATCTGCGTTTTGCGGTCTGGGAGGACCGGACGCTGTTTCTGCTCAATGAGGAGGACGGGGAGACTTTCGCGGAGGTGCCATTCTGCGATGAAGAGTCGCTTCCGGAAGCCTGGAAGGTCCTGGAAGAATTCTTCGAGACAGAACTGGCCCAGCCGATCAACGTGAAGTGGGCGGATGAGAATTCGCTTCGCATACTGAATCTGGACACGGAGAGATACGAGATCACGGAGAATCCGGATCTGGCTGACTATATCTACGATGCGGAGAAGCTCCGCACATTGACGGGAAAGAAATATCACAAGAAGAAGAATCATCTGAATGCATTCCTGAATGAGTATGAGGGACATTGGGAATACCGCCGCATGCATCGCTGGTCCCGCACGGAGATCTGGGATTTTCTGCAGCAGTGGGAGGCAGAAAAGGCAGAAGAGACCAATGTCGAGGAGCATCTCGAGGCAGAGATGACCGGTCTGCACCACTACCTGTTCAACATGGATGTATTCGACGCGAAAATGGCAGGAATCTATATCGACGGAAAACTCGAGGCATTCACGGTCGGCAGCTACAATCATACCGACCGGATGTCGGTGGTTCATGTGGAAAAGGCGAATCCGAATATCCGCGGTCTGTATGTGCTGATCAACCAGCAGTTCCAGATCCATGAGTTCCCGGAGGCGGTCTACGTCAACCGGGAGGATGATGTCGGCCTGCCGTCATTGCGCAAGGCCAAGGAATCCTATCATCCGGTGATGATGGCGCGGAAATTCGACATCCGCAGAAGATGAGGCGTCTATGATTCATTTTGGACCGTCCCCGGAGGCGGAGCGGAGGGAGGCAAGGGCGCTCTGGACAAGGATGTTCCCGGAAGACTCTCTCTCATTCCTGAACTATTATGATGCGGTCAAGGTGCCGGAGAACGGAATTGTGATTCGGCATGAGAACGGTCTTCCGGCCGCAATGGTGCAGTGGAACCCGGTCACGCTCTCCGTGCGCGGCCAGGAAATTCCCTCGGCGTATCTGGTGGGGGTGGCGACGGTTCCGGAGCGGAGACACCGCGGACTGATGGCCGGGCTGCTGTCAGAAGGGCTGCGCGACCTGGCGGCTGCGGGGATTCCGCTGGTCTATCTGATGCCGGCGGATCCCAGAATCTATACGCCGTTCGGGTTTCGTTACGTCTATGACCGGACGGTTTACCGCAGTGCCTGCCTGAATCCTGGGGAGCGTCCTGCATTCGGCGGGGATCTTGCGGTCAGCCGGGTCGATCCGGATCAATATGCAGATGCTGCCGCATGGGCGCAGGAGCAGCTGGCGCAGAGAGCGGATGTGTTTGTCAGACGGGATGCCCGGTATATGGCCGTCTCTGCGCGTGAGAGCGTCTCAGAAGGAGGCGGACTGTTCCAGATCTGCAGGGGCAGAGAGAGAACCGCTCTGTTTTCCTGGTGGGAGGAGGACGGCGTCTCGCTGCGGGGACTCATCACGGCGCCGGGAGAACAGTCGAAGAACGGGACTCCCTCCCCGGAGATTGCCGGCGCGATTGGACAGTATTTCTCCGGACGCGGGACATGGCGTGCGGTGACCTGCGCCGGTGATGGCGACAAAGAGCCCATTATCATGGCGAGGGCCGTGAACATACCTGCCTTTCTGAGTCTGTTTCATGCCGAAGAGCGGACAAGATGCACGGTGCGGATTGACGATCCGCTTGTCCCCGCGAACAATGGCTGCTTCCGGTGGGTTACCGGGCCGGATGAAAGTCATGCCGAGCGGACGGCAGACCAGGAGCCGGATCTCACACTTCGTGTGTCGGAGCTGGCTCAGAGGCTTCTTGCGGGCAGAATAGGCGGAATCTTTCGCGGTGCGGATGGAGATCCGGAGCGGGAGAAGGCGGGAGTGGGTCTGCGGCTGCCGCAGCCGGGAGGCACCTGGACTCCTGTGGCACCGCTCCAGGGTGTATTCCTGCCGGAAATCGTGTGAGGCAAAGACCGGGCGGAATGGAAACCAGTCAGGCTCCGGAATGGAACAGATGAAAACATAAAGTGGGAATATGTGAAGCTCCGGGACATATGGAGCCGCGAAATGAAAATATGTGAAGCTCCGGAATGGTGACAGGTAAACCACGGAGTGAGGACAGGGAAAACCAGGGAATTTTGTCATACAAAAGCTCTGGAATCGCCGAAAAGTAGATTGAAAACAATCAGGCCAGATGATATAATGTTATGGTGTACGTACTTTGTGGGGTGCAGAGAACTCCGGGGTATTTTCCGTTTCCTGACATCTGACACTGAGCCACAAAAACAGGGGAATACCGGTACGTTGGAGGTTATGAAGATGAGTGAAACTGAGACGAAGGATGCAGTAGTAGAGGCAGCGGAGACGGCAGTCGAGGCTGCAGCGGCAGAGGCAGAGACGGCAGCAGCCAAGCCTGAAGCGGAAGCCGCTCCGGCAAAGTCCATGGAGGATCTCGGCTCTGCACTGGAGGAGTCCTTGGAGAAGGGACCGCAGAACGACGATCCGGTTTGGGATAAATTTGAGAACATGCTGAAGGAGAAGACGGTATTCCCGGTCAAGGTTGAGAATTCCGTCAAGGGCGGAGTTGTCGCATTCGTTGACAATGTCCGCGGATTCATTCCGGCGTCCAAGCTGTCGAACGGCTATGTCGAGAACCTGGACGATTTTGCCGGCAAGACCATCGATGTGATCGTCATCACAGCGGACAGGGCGGCAAAGCGCCTGGTGATGTCCGCGCGCGATGTCATCCGGATGAAGGAGAGAGAGGCGCGCAAAGCGGCGATCGAGTCCTGCAGCGTAGGTGATGTGCTGGAAGGCACGGTGGATACGCTGACGGACTACGGTGCGTTCATCAATCTGGAGAACGGTGCCTCCGGCCTGCTGCATGTCTCCCAGATCAGCTTCAAGAGAGTGGAGAAGCCTTCGGATGTGCTCGAGAAGGGCCAGAAGGTAAAGGTCAAGGTTATCGCGATCAAGGACGGCAAGCTGAGCCTTTCCATCAAGGCACTGCAGGACAACGGCCATCAGGACCGTGCGCCCCGCGCCGACAGAGGAGACCGTGACAGCCGCGGCGGCCGTCGTCATGAGCATGACGAAGAGCATGATATGTTCGGCTACAAGGAGACCGGAAAGGCCACAACGAACCTTGGCGATCTTCTGAAGAACGTAAAGCTGAAGTAATTCGGACTGCGAACCAGGTAGATCAATCGCAGTCTTTCAACAGGAAGGGGAGCTGCTTCGGCAGCTCCCTTTCCTGTTTTTTGCGCTTTGTTCTGTATGGAGTTCTTGTGTCTCTGCCTGAGCTTTCTATGTCTCTGTTTGAAATTTATCCATCTTTCTGCCATTCTTTTTACGGTTCACTGCATTTCTGCTTTGTGCTTCCTTTTTTGATTCGTGAGCGCTTCTTTTTGCCGTTCGCAGACGAAAAGAAGCAGACAGCCTCTTGAAAGTATATAAAACCTATAGTATTATATGTTTATAAGAACAGGAAATTTCTATCGATATTCCCATACCGGCCGTGCCGTGTTGAACAGAAGGGATGATGTAAAGTGAAAATATCAACCAAGGGGCGCTATGCGATACGCGTTCTGCTGGATCTTGCGGAGCACAATAACGGAGAATACATTCCGCTTATGGATATTGCAAAGCGGCAGGATATATCAGAAAAATATCTGGAATCCATCGTATCTGTTCTCAGCAAGAACGGATATGTCCGCTCCCTCCGTGGGAAAGGCGGGGGTTATCAGCTCGCGCGCCTGCCGGAGACGTATACCATTGGCAGTATCCTGAAGATCACGGAAGGTTCCCTCTCTCCGGTGGCCTGTCTGAGAGATGACGGACATGTAGATTGTCCTCGCGCGGCGGAGTGTGAGACGATCGGAATGTGGAAGGATTTTTATCAGATGGTGAACCGCTATTTTGATGGGATCACACTGGAAGACCTGATGAACCGGAGAGCCGAGGCAGACAATTACGTAATCTGACGCGGCATTTTTCGCCAAGTGGATCACAGCAAGCATCGGCATCAATGCGGACCTGAGACGATCTGACGTAGTTTATTTTTCTCCGGGTAGATAACAGAAAACATCGGCACCGATGTTGGTCTGACGTGGCATTTTACCGCCGGGCCAGTTGCAGCAGAATCGGTGCCGATGCTTTTTCGTCTGCCTGATGCGGTGCTTCCCGGATGGCAGCAGAATGCGGTGGATCCGATACAGCACTTTCTCAGCCGAGCAGATAGCGGTAGTAATCGGTGTCGATGATCTTTGAAGAATAGTAGAACCGGTTCTTGACATCCGAGATGCATTGGGACAGATATTCTGCGGAGACCGGCCCGCCGTCGAGGCTGGTCGCCACCTCGTTGGTGTTGTCATACCGGATGCGGCCCGTGATGAAGCTGCGGTCCTGCAGGCATACGACGGGAGAGACATCCCCGAAGATATCGGTTCCCATGAAGAGCCGGGAGTCGTATTTCAGCCCGAACAGATTCGACAGCGTCGGCGCGATGTCAAGGCTCGAGCAGTAGGCATCGGATTCTACCGGTTCCTTCATCTGCGAATTCCAGATCAGGAAGGTGCTGTCGTAGATGCCGAACGTGGAATCATAATCCTGTCCACGCAGTTCGCGGTACTGGGCATCGGTGAGGCCGTAGGGGTAATGGTCCGGGCTGAGAGCGATGACGGTGTTGTCCAGAACGCCTGCCTCGTCGAGTTTTTTAATGAGCGTAGTCAGTGCGTCCTCCAGCTCCAGCTGGCAGGCGACATAGGCCTGCACCTGCTCACTGCAGTTCTTATACCGGGAATTTTCGACTTCCTTCCGGTGTTTCTGTGCCATCTGGTTGGTAGCCCAGGTGTACTCCAGGTGACCGCTTACCGTCATGTAATACACATGGAAGGGTTCGCCGGTGTCCGCGTACATATCCACGGACTGTTCCATCATCTCGTTATCCGATTCCGGCCAGGTGTCGGTCAGATTCAGTCCGTGCCCCTTCGCATAGAAATCATATCCCATGTTCGGGTAGGAGAGATTCCGGTTGTAATAGGTGTAGGAGTGGTCATGGAAGGCCTGCGTCAGATAGCCGAGCTGCCGGAACTGGTTGCCGAATGCAAATGGCATATAGTTGTCGGCGATCTCCGTATAGCTCCAGGTTCCCGCCTTCGGGATCAGGCTCGTCGTTGCGACAAATTCACCATCACTCGTGCTCACTCCCCAGATGCCGGTGTAGAAATGGTGGAACTGGAAGCCCTGCGTCTGCATCTTATAGAGCGTCGGCGTGAGTTCTGGATCAATGACGAATTTGGAGAATGCCTCGGCGGTGATCAGAATCAGGTTCTTGCCCTTGAACATGCCGGTGTAGGCGTTCTTTTTGGACGGCGTGCGGTGAGAGAAGTAGGAGTTCATATCCGCATAGACCGGATCCTGCTCATCCTCCGATTTGTCGAGTTCCTTCGAGAAATCAATATTTTCCAGTACATTGTATTCATCCTGGGACCAGGTTTCCTTGCTGACGTTGGTATTGTCGTGCCCCTGGTCTTCCGTCACATACGCGCGGCCATTCTTCGGCTCCGGGCGGGATGCGCCCTCCTGATCCGCAGCTTCCCCGTCGGCGTTCTCATCTTCCCCATTGGCATTGCTTCCGCCCACTGCGGAGCTCTCCTCCGAAGCCGCGGCGGCAGAGCCAGTCTTCGCGTCTGCTTCCGCGGTATTCTGCCCAACGGCGGAAGAGGAAGTTCCAGCAGAACTCTGAGCACTTCCGGCCTTTGCGGATGCGCCTTCTCCGGCGTCTGCGGACTGTATGTTCTGCGCAGCATGACCGTCTTCCGGTTCTTCCTCTTTTCCGCCGACAATGTCTTCCATATTCAGATATACGGTTTCCGGACGCGTCGCGGAAAGATGAAGAATATTGTACTTGACGTCGAGAAATTCTGTGGCAAGCATGCCGAATGTGCGGACGGATTCGGTCGGTACGAATTCGTAGAGCAGCATATAGCTCGGGCTGACTGCGCCCGTGTAATCGAGCAGCGCCGCGCTGAACGTAATGCAGAGTGCCGCGGTCATCGCGATGACCGAGCCCCAGCTGCGCTTCCGGCTGTACGGAACCTTCACGAAGGTCTTCCGGTATATTGTCACCCAGAAGATGAAACCAGCCAGAATCAGAGCGAATGCGGGCGCGACGTTGCGGACTGCGTCGACGGCTACGCCGAAGAAGTCCGACATCGTCTCGCCCGCTCCGGAGATGGAGCGGAGATAGAACGGAGTTTCAAACAGTGTATAGTAGGCAACCTGAGCGCAGTAGATCGCTGTGCAGAAACCGGCCGGCACTGTCTGAATCCGCCATGCCAGCGCACGGTTTTTTGTGATCTGTCCCAGCCAGTACATGAAGAGGCCCCAGGTCAGTGAGAACAGGAGTTTATGGACCGTGAATCCCTGCTTCAGAAATACGCTGAAGATGATTTCTGCCCAGAGACAGTAGAATAACGGCGTAAAAAACAGCAGACGCCTGGTTTTATCCTTCAGAAAATTCAGAATATCCGACATAATTCCCTCATCACATAAGCAGCGGAAGCGGCATGGCAGCGGCCGATGCCGCCCTGCGGGCTTTCTGATATGGTCAGATCGCGGTATTCAGCCCGAAAGCATGTGGCGGCCGATGCCGCCCTGCGGGCTTTCTGATATGGTCAGATCGCGGTATTCAGCCCGAAAGCAGGCAGCGGCTGACGCAGTCATTCGGGCTTTTGGCATGGGGAAATTATAGCATCTGACGGACAAAATACAAGAAAGCGGCCTTCAATTTAAGAAAAAATGCCGGTCTCCGTGGCAGAAGCTGTCATATTCCGCTTGCTTTGCGTCACGGCGGTTTTCTTGATTTCCCCGGCACGGGATGTTACACTAAGTGCACATATGGCGGCACGTCCGCCCAGGAGGATTCCATTCTATGAAGATTAAAACAGTCGGATTCATCGGACTGGGACTGATCGGCGGTTCGCTGGCGAAGTCCATTCGCCGCGCTCAGCCGGATATGACGCTGATCGGATATAACCGGAGCCGGGCCAGCCTGGTCGCCGCACTCGAAGACGGGACGCTGAATCAGGCGCTGGACGCCATTGGCGACGGATTTGCCGGCTGTGACGTGATCTTCCTGTGCGCTCCGGTCGAAGTGAATATTCAGTGCATGAAGCAGCTGAAGGATATTGTCCGCCCCGACTGCCTGCTCACCGCTGTCGGCAGCGTTAAATCTCCGATTCACCGCGCTGTCCGGGAGCTTGGGCTGTCCTGCCAGTTCATCGGCGGTCATCCGATGGCAGGTTCAGAGCGTGTCGGTTACGCCAATGCCTCCGATCATCTGCTGGAGAACGCTTATTTTATCCTGACTCCGACAGAGGACAGTCCGGAGGATATGCTGAATTCCTACCGGGAGCTGGCCGAGTCCATCGGTACACTGCCAGTGGTCATGGACCCGGAAGAACACGACCGCGTCACCGCGGCAATCAGCCATTTGCCGCATGTGATCGCCTATGCTCTCGTCAACTGCGTCAGGCGCGCGGATACGAAGGATGGGATGATGCGGAAGCTTGCCGCAGGGGGATTCAAGGACATCACGCGGATTGCGTCGTCCTCGCCGGACATGTGGGAGCAGATCTGCCGGGAAAATCGCGGTGCGATACTGGACATCCTCCGCAGCTATGAGGACGCGCTGAAGAAGATGGAGCAGGCCATTGCCGGAGGGGACGGTGCGTATCTGCACCGGGAATTCGAAGAAGCGCGGAGGTATCGCGGCGATATGCCGCAGTCTTACCGGGGCAGCCTGCCGAGAAGCTGCGACATCAATGTGGATCTCTACGATGAGCCGGGCGCGATCTCGGTGGTTCTCGCTATCCTCGGCGGAAGCCGGATCAACGTGCAGAATCTGGAGATTATGAACAACCGGGAGAGCCAGGACGGTGTGCTGAGAATTTCACTCCGGGATGAGGAAACCGCGGAGCAGGCGATGAAGGTCCTGCAGCGGCGCAGCTACCACGTGTACCGGCAGGAATGAAGCCCACGCGGAGCGAGCACTAAGAAGGAAAGCTCGAGCTGCTGCGTGTTCAGACAGGAATGCCGTCTGAGCAGAGCAGGCGTCGGAGGAAAGGCGCAGGGGGCAGCGTGTACCGGCAGGAATGAGGTCCGCGCAGACCGGCGCCGGAAGGAACTCAGGCGGCTGCGTGTGTGGACATAAAGCATAAATATATGGAAGATACGGGATCTTCTGCAAAGTTTTTGGGGATGAATCAGATCCGGAAGGAAGGAGGATGCGCCGCCCTGGGCGGCGCAGAAGAACTATGAGAGAGAGCGGCGTACTGATGCACATCACCTCGCTTCCGTCTCCGCACGGAATCGGGACGCTCGGCAGAGCAGCCTATGAATTTGTTGATTTTCTGGAATCGGCCGGTCAGTCGTACTGGCAGGTTCTTCCGCTTGGTCAGACGGGATATGGGAATTCTCCCTATCAGTCCTGCTCGGCATTTGCCGGCAACCCTTACCTGATTGACCTGGATCTGCTGGCGGAGGAAGGCTGGCTGACCAGGGAGGAGATTGAAGCGGCCGACTGGGGAAGCGATCCGGAGAATGTCGATTTTCAGAAGATATACGATAACCGGTATGCGATGCTCCGGCTGGCGTTTTCCCGTTTTCAGAAGAAGATTCCGCCGGAGTATGACCGCTTCAGCTGGAATGAAGGACAGTGGCTGGAGGACTATGCGCTTTTCATGGCGCTGCAGCAGAAGGAGAATGGCCGGTCCATGCTGGAGTGGCCGGAAGATCTCCGGCTGCGCCGGCCGGAGGCGATCGCCGCGGCGAAGGCGGAGCTCGGCGGAGAGATGTTTTTCTGGAAGATGGTGCAGTATTTCTTCTTCCGCCAGTGGGACCGCCTGCATGCTTATGCCGGAGAACACGGAATCCGCATCATCGGGGATATCCCGATCTATGCGGCCTATGACAGCGCGGATGTCTGGAGCAATCCATGGTGCTTTGAGCTGGATGGGAACGGACGCCCCATCGAGGTGGCCGGCTGTCCGCCGGATGCATTCAGCGATGACGGCCAGCTCTGGGGAAATCCGGTATTCAACTGGGTCAACATGAGAAATGACGGCTACCGCTGGTGGGTGGAGAGAATTCGCCAGAACCTGCGGTTCTATGACGTCATCCGGATTGACCATTTCCGGGGATTTGACGCGTATTATGCAATTCCGTACGGAGAGACGACGGCGAGAAACGGAAGATGGAGGAAGGGGCCGGGCATGGATCTGTTCCGGACGCTGTGCCGGGAACTTGGAGATGTCTCCCTGATTGCGGAGGATCTCGGCCTTCTGACGCCGTCGGTGCGCCGGCTGCTGCATGAGAGCGGCTATCCGGGGATGAAGGTGTTGCAGTTTGCCTTCGACGGAGGCCCCACGAATGAGTATCTTCCGTTTCATTATGATCACAACTGCGTTGTCTATACCGGTACCCATGACAATGACACGGTGAAGGGCTGGTGGAGCAGCTGCTCACCGCTGCAGAAGATTGCGGTGAAGGAACTGCTTCGATTCACGGATGAACAGGATATCGCGCGAGAGATGATGCGCGCAGCGATGGCAAGCTCCGCGGATACGGCGATTCTCACGGCGCAGGATCTTCTGGAGCTCGGAACCGAGGCAAGGATGAACGAACCGTCGACGACCGGCAAGAACTGGAAGTGGCGTGCTCTCCCCGGCGCCTTTACTCCGCAGCTGGCCACCCGTCTGTATGAGATGACAAGAAAGTTTGACCGCCTTCCGAAGACCGACTATGGCTGGGGGGAAGACGATGGGACGCCGCTCGGTGCGTTCCTGCCCGGACAGAATTAAGAAGGAACAGCCAGGGGGCAGACCGCCTTTTCTGTCGGTGCATTCTGCCCGGACAGGATAAAAAGGAACAGCCAGGGGGCAGACCGCCCTTTCCGTCGGTGCGTTCCCGCCCGGACAGAACGAAGAAGAAACAGGAAGAAGCAGAATTAAGAGGAAACATGAGAAGAAAAGAAACCTATCGTATCATTTTAACTGGTATTCTGAGCGCACTGGCCGCCATCCTGATGACGATCAGCATACCCATTCCATTTGCACCGTCATTTCTGAAGTTCGACATTGCTGAGCTTCCGGCTCTGTTCGCCGGATTCTTTCTCGGGCCGCTCAGCGGCTGCATGGTTGTGGTGATCAAGAATCTGCTGCACCTTGCCTTTAATGGAACCACCACGGCTTTCGTCGGAGAAGCGATGAATATCGTTGGCTCACTCTGCTTTGTCCTTCCGGCAGCTCTGATTTATCGGAAGATTCATACGCGTCGGGGGGCTATTATCTCGATGACCACGGCAACGCTCTTCGCCAGTGTGGCGGCGATTTTCCTGAACGCATATATCGCCTTCCCGATGTACAGCCGTCTGTACGGTCTTCCGCTGGAAGCGATCATCAGGATGGGTTCCGCGGTGAATCCTCTGGTGAACGGATACTGGTCACTGATGATTCTCAGTGTGCTTCCCTTTAATCTGCTGAAACACGGGATCACGTCTCTGGTCACTTATATTCTCTATAAGCGCACAGGAAATGCGCTTCGCCGGATGACCGGGCTGGATGAGGAGGATGTTACGCGGAAAGAAGCCGTGAAAAATGAAGGATGATCTGCCGGGGAACGGGAGAGGTGAATCAAGAGAACCGAATCAGAAGAAGTGAATGGGAAGAGCCGAATCGGGAGGACTGAATCGGGAGAAGGAAATCAGGAGAACCGAATGGCGAGCTCTTTGATGAGGGGGAACAGGTGCCGGACAGCCGGGATCTGTTCTTTTTTGATGCAAAAAGCCGCCGGCTCGGCCGGCGGACGAATCAGGAATGTGCTTCTGATGAGGTATCCGGTGCGGTGGATGTCGGTTTCCCGCTGCGTTTCCCGCTGCCAGTTCTGCCGGATGTGCGGCGCATGAGCGACGGCAGTTTGCCGCGCAGAAATTGCTGCAGGAAGGCGATGATGCCGATGCCGATGACGGTCAGCAGGTTTTCCGCGGCGGTGGAGTGCTCTACGATCATGTGACGCGTCATGGCGAACATCATGACTTCAAGAACGACCTTGATGTCCGGCGCGGCAAGCAGACGGAAAAATTCCACGCCGATGATGATGTTCAGTACCTGTGACAGGATGCTCTCATAGACTTCAGCCGTTCGGCTGGCCGCGAGTTCCTGAAGCAGCGGAATCAGGCTGAGTGCCTGCAGGATGACGGCGGCGATGACGATCA
>CADBOY010000009.1 GCA_902796405.1 uncultured Lachnospiraceae bacterium
AGGAAAATCAGGCGCTGGATCTTCTCGACGAGCGTCTTCTCAAGAATCCTCGCATTGCCATGGATCAGTGCCGCAAGGTGCTCATCGCCATGGGCGAGAGTATCCAGGAGAACCTGCACATCGCCGCCGGCCTGATCACGCAGTACGACGATCACCGCGAACGGCGCCTGCAGGATAATGAGCGTTTCCTCGACAAATGCGAAGCCGGCGTCGGCGAGTACCTCGTCAAGACCACGCATCACACGATGACCGAGGAAGAATCCCACCTCTCCACAGAGATTCTGCAGACCGTCAGCGATTACGAGCGAATCGGCGATTACTGCGTCAACATCAGCGAGACGGCACAGTACATGACAGAGAACAAGATTTCGTTTTCTGAGGCTGGCCGCCGTGAAACGCAGCTGCTGTTCTCCGCCGTGTTCCGGATCGTCGATCTGACGGTCACGGCGTTCCGAACGGAGGACGCAGACCGGATCTACGCAATTGAGCCGCTGGAAGAGACCGTCGACACCCTGGTCGAGAAGCTCCGCAGCAACCATGTGCAGCGTCTGCAGGATGACCGCTGCGCCGT
Organism: uncultured Lachnospiraceae bacterium; assembly: GCA_902796405.1. Taxonomy (GTDB): domain Bacteria; phylum Bacillota; class Clostridia; order Lachnospirales; family Lachnospiraceae; genus UBA3305. The sequence goes on from CADBOY010000009.1 coordinate 572, forward strand.
CGAGAGCGGCATTTCCTTTATCGAGCTGCTGAACAATCTCGAGCGGATTTCCGATCACTGTTCCAATATCGCCATCTACATCATTCAGAAGCAGAAGGTGTTCGAGGACTTTGACCGGCACTCCTATCTGCAGGAACTTCACAAGGGACATCAGGTCCGCTATCAGGAACTGCTGAATGAATACAGTGTTGAGTTCCTGGACCCTCTGAATACGATCAGCGCCCAAGCGCCGAAGAAAAATCCGGCTGCTGATCCTGCAGAGTAGATGAATTCTCCCGGAAATCCGGCCGCTGATCCTGCAGAGTAGACGATCCCCCTGCAAGGGCGGATGTCACGGCTTTCCACGAATAACCCAGCCACCAGCATCACGTAGATGTGCATCAGGCGCTCAGACAGACGCCCTCCGGGCGCACTGGCTGCGAATCGCACTGATTTTCGCGAATGGTACAAACATCTGCACGTAGCATAAGCGCCGCCTTAGCCGCATGCGATTGACATGTGGCTAAGGCGGCGCTTCTATTGAAGGAGAATTCATCTGTCCCGGCCGCCAGAGCGGCCTCTTTTTCCTTCCCCTCCGCTCCTGGAATCAGTCTTTTGTCCCGGCTGCCAGAGCAGCTTCTTTCTCTTTCTCTTTCTCTTTCTTCTCCTTCCGCTCCGGCGCATCCGTGAGGAGTTCCCGGAGCAGGTAGGCAATGATCGCCGCGAAGGGAATGCCGAGCAGCACGCCAGCGACCCCGAACATCCGGCCGCCGACCGTGATCGCGATCAGGATCCAGACCGACGGAACGCTCAGTGCACTGCCGAAGAGTCTTGGTTTGATGACATATCCATCGATCGTCTGCAGCACAATCGTGAACAGAATGAAGAACAGGGCAAACCAGGGATGACTCAGAAAGAGAATAAACGCCCCGATCACGCATCCCACAATCGGGCCGAAAGTCGGCGCGAGGTTTGTGACACCGACCACCACCGAGATCAGAGTAATGTAAGGCATATTCATAAACGCCATGAATACGGCATTCGCCACTCCGACAATCAGCGCGTCAATCAGCTCACATACGATATAGCGGGAGAGGATTCCGTTGCACTTGTGATACAGTTTTGCCCCGTAGTGATAACCCCGGTCCGGCAGGAGAATCACGAACAGCTTCCGCAGACCAGCCAGCAGATTCTTCTTATCCGCCAGACAGTAGATCGCCAGAATAAAACTGATGACGCCGAGCACGATGCCATTTCCGACGTTGCTGATCGTCTCGACAATTGAGCCCGCGTGACTGGTCAGATAATTGATGATATTGCTGATTCCCGCATTGACCTGTCCGGTAATCCCGGAAAGATCGAGGTGAGAGGCGGAACCCGCTGCCGCGCCGGCGATTTGTTCCAGAAACTGGCCGACTGTCTTCTCATAACTCGACATATTATTGAGAAAGCCGGTGACACTCGAAATCAGCTGCGGTATCAGCATCACGAGCAGCACCACGAACAGCACCACCACGAGAATCGTCGTCACCGCAACAGAGAGCATCCGGTTCATCTTCGGCTTTCGTACCCGCACAAAGAGAGTCCGCTGCAGGAACCGCGCCAGCGGGTCCATGATGTAAGCCAGCACGATGCCATAGATCACCGGACGGCAGAATCCGAGGAAGCTCATCAGACCGCCCCAGAGAACATTCAGGTGATCCAGAATCACGAACAGAATGACTCCTGCGCATATGGCAAATGTATACGCTCCCCACCTGTTTTCTCTCCATCGGAACCGCTTCATCGTTCCATGCTCCTCTCTCGTCATCGAATATCCTGATAAGCAGGATATTCTGGCAGATGCCATTTCCCGGCAGACCGAACATCACAGCAGATTGAACAACCTGACAAATTGAATATCCTGACAGATTCAAAATTAATGTAAGAATACACGATGCGTCAGCCACTGTCAATTTCCGCTGCCGGAACTGCCCTAGAAGAATAAGCAGCAACGACATGTCCGTCCACATCCACCTTCATCCCTTTGCCCGGCTGCCATGCCGAAAAAGTCTGCTCCAGCAGAACAGGGAAGACCATCCGCACAGGAAGAACGGAGAAGGCCTGAGCCGGCAGCATTTTCTGCCGGCTTCCGCGGTATACAGACGGACATAATAAAGCGGGCTGCCGAAGCAGCCCGCCCTCAACCTCAACGGATTCCTGTGACTAACCAGGCTCAGAATCGACGAATTCTGATGACGGATTCAGTTCAAATTGAATTAACTATGATGACTGACTAAGGTCAAATCGGATTGACTTTGGTGACTGACTGAACCCGGATGACTGACTGCAATCAGAACAGCCCCGAGATCTTTCCGTTCTCATCCACATCGATTCTCTCTGCGGCCGGATGCTTCGGAAGACCCGGCATCGTCATGATATCACCGGTCAGCGCGACGATAAAGCCCGCGCCGGCGGAGATCTTCAGATTGCGGACCACCACCGTGAATCCCTTCGGCGCCCCCTTCAGATTCGGGTTGTCCGAGAAGCTGTACTGGGTCTTCGCAATGCAGATCGGACACTTGTCATATCCGAGTGCCGTGAGCTCCTCCGCCTGCTTCTTCGCCTGCGCGGTCAGCTCCACACCGTCGCCATGATAAATCCGGCGCACAATCGCGTTCAGCTTGTCCTCGATCGAGCCATCCAGCTCATAGCTGAAGCTGAAGTCATTCGGCTCCTCGCAGAGACGGATCACTTCTTCGGCAAGATCCAGGCTGCCTTCACCGCCCTTGGACCATGCCTCAG
>CADBOY010000010.1 GCA_902796405.1 uncultured Lachnospiraceae bacterium
ACAATGCGCCGGATCTTCGGTCTTACCTTCATAAGCGCCTTGAACCTCTTCGCCTGCCAGTTCTTAAAGGAAGAAAGCTCATCGACAACTACCATGTCATAATCAAACGGCAGTCCGCTTTCCTCGATCAGCCAGGGGACATTCTCGCGGTTGACAATGTAGATGTCCGCATCCGCCTTTAATGCCGCCAGCCTCTCCGCAGCCGTCCCAACCGCTATGGAATACCGGATCCCGTTCAGGTGATCCCACTTTTTGATCTCATCGGACCATGTATTCCTCGCAACTCTTAATGGCGCTATGATCAGAACCTTCGTTACCTCAAAACTGTCATACATCAGCTCATTCAGGGCTGATAAGACAATGCTTGTCTTACCCATGCCCATATCAAGCAGTATCGCGGCAATCGGCTTCTTCTTTATAAACTCGATCGCATATTTCTGATATTCATGTGGCTTGTATTTCATCTAAAATCCCTCCGATTTTCTCCGGATCATCAAGTACGTACACCTGAAAGCCCAGTTTCTTCATGAGCCTGTGTCTGGATACCTGCAGAGGCCTTGGCACCTCGCCGGGTGCCTTGATCTCCACAAATCCGAAATGTCTTCCAGGCAGAAGCACGATTCGATCCGGCATTCCGTCAAATCCCGGTGACACGAACTTTGGACAGATTCCGCCTCTGGCCTTTACAGCCCGAACCAGCTTCTGCTCCACCTGCTTCTCTCTCATATTTCTTCCATGCTCTTTCAAAAGCATCCATACATCCGCTGCAGGCTCCACCGCTTTCAAGGTATCTGCGGACGGCTTCCTTATTCCCGTCACGCGGAAATTCCCTGTCTTCTTTCATGTCTCTCGCAAGGTCGCCCACCGGTGCCTTCGTGTTTATGTGCTTTTTCATCATCCATGTGTAAAAGTTCATTGCGATTCCTCCATCAATCGAATTCCAGGGTGCAGGGGGTGCAGGACATTTCCTATTCTTCCTATAAGGGATTTTTTGACTGAAAAATTCTCTATACGCGATATAGGTATTAGTCCTGCAACCCCTGCACCTTTTAGCTAAAACAATTAAGCAAAGTCTGTGTCTTTGACCTGCAACCCCTGCACCCACATACCGGATTTCTTCTTTTTGCGGGAAAAACCTCTCTTTTCCAGCTCCAAAACAAAATCCGCACTGGTACGCTGATACTCTCCGGTTCTCAGGCAGTATGCACGAAACTCTTCATAAAGTTCCCCGGACTTATACTCCAGGCCGTCACCGACTTCACAGCATTCATCCAGGAAAATACCCATCCAGTCATTCATTCCGCGGTATGCCGCAATGGCATCCTGCACTACCTTCGGCTTGGTCGTCTTGTGGTCGTGCTCGATCACACGTTTCGCGCCTTCGATGATCCAGCTCATGATGGCCGGCGCCGCATGCTCAAACAGATAATCCGAATAATTCTTGATATCTGAGCTGCCTTCGATCTTTGCATGGAACGGGATCACGATCAGCCTCCGCCAAGTACCGTCATCTGACGCGCTTACTTTCGGAAGGTGGTTCGTGTAAAGCACCACAGTATGTGACGGAACAAAATCAAAAGGATCCTTGAACTTCTTCTCGCCCCTGATCTGGTCAGTCGAACACAGCTGCTTCAGGATGGACGTTGACAGCCTCATCCCTTCTTCAAGCTCCGCCGCAATGATGAGACGCTTGCCCTTAAGCTCGGCAATCTCAGGTTTCACGTTCCTTCTGCATCCTGCCGTCAAAGCATCTGCTGATATCGCCCCAGAATAGGTTCCAAGTACCCTTGATACCGTATTCCAGAAAGTGGACTTACCGTTCCGTCCTTCACCGTATGCGATGATGAGGGCTTCTTCATAAACCTTGCCGATAGCAGCAAGCCCTACCGTTTCCTGCACGTAGTCGATCAGATCCTGATCACCGCAGAAGAACAGCTGCAGGGCATCCTCCCACAGGTCTTTCCCTTCCTCTCCCGGAGAAGCATTCGTTATCTTGGTCAGAAGGTCGGCTGAGTTATGCGCTCTCACGCCTTCCAGTCCCTTCTTAAGGTCATAGGTTGCTTCCGGCGTGTTCAGGTAATTTTCCTGAGCGTCAAACAGATTGATATCCGTCGCCACCATAGGCTTCGCCGCGCTCTGCGTATTTACGATATTTTTGAAATTCCTGTACTTCATCACAAAAGCGTAATAAGCCTTTGCCGACAGATAATCCTTGTAAGCATCATCCAGATCCGGCGTGATCATCTTCTCCAATGCCTTCCCGCCGGCTCTTACAACCTGCTCCGGAACACCGCCGTCGATCAGCGCCTGCATTGCCGCCGAATACTGAGCCCTGGCATCCACAAGCTGCATATCCAGAAATTCTTCCACGGTACCGACCGCCTTCTGCCTGTTCTCTCTCCAACAGACACCGTCATAGCTTAAAAACTCAGTCGCATCCGTATAGAGCAGTTCACCGGCATATTCCTTCACAAGCACTCTCGCCTCACCGATATCCGAATAGTCATCCGGCTTCAATGACTGGAACTCTGCATTGTACTCATCCGGTGGAACATATCCCGGCTGTGTCATGACGGTCTTCTTATAAAACCTCACCGCACTCGCCCAGATCGTGTTCAGCTCCGATTCTTCCAACGGCGGATCGCATCTCTTCGCATGTTCCAGAAAAGCTTCCTTCGCCTTATCCGTGATCCCGTACTTCTTAAGGACACGACCGGCAAAATGGCTCATGGTATTGTTGCGGCTTCCCTGCATGATCGGTCCGGAACTGACAGGCGTATTCTCTTCAGCGTCTTCCACGGTCTCCGCATCCACTACCTCTTCAATGGACATCCAGCCTTCATGCCAGACCACCTCATCGGGATCAGCCCCGAAAATAAACCTGGCCGCATCCAACGCATTGTCATCGAAGAAGGGAAACGCCTTCTGTATCGCTCTTTTGACGGAAGCATAATGCTCTGCGTCCTCTGTCTCTTCTATGGGAAAGTACACATGGAACTTCGGTCTCGCAGCCCTGCCGTCTTTTTCCTTCATATGGTTCCTGCTTGGCACCGCCGCATAATCCACATCTTCCAGAAGCCCTTCCATCTTGTCGAAAGTGATCCAGTCCTCCGGATCTTCGGAATGGTCGTTATCACAATCCATCACGATGACATCCGACTTCAGGAAGTTACTGATATTGCGGTAGTTCTTCTTAAACTCTCCGCACACATGGTCAAACCGGACCGCTTCCTTCAGGTCATCCCCCGCCTGGATCTCTTTCCTGTTCGGATACAGGCAGTTCTTCGCATCCGCAGTCACGTTTGCCGTCTGTAAAACAAAAAACATATTTCTGCCTCCTGTTATCTCTTTGTTGAATTGGTTACTGTCCGCTGCATCTTCTCGACCCTCAAGGCGACCACCTCTTTTCCGTGAAGTAGTAAAGCCATCTCTGGCTTTCCGAAGGTCTAGGTAAAAGCCCGGGCTGTTTTCCGATTTCAGCGGATATTTTTTTCAGATTTTTATGCGTGAGGCAGAAACGCTTCCTTTTATAAAGAAAAATCCGACCGTCACCCGGCCGGAAATTTTTTTGCCCGAAAATCGGAAAACGCCCTCATCTCATACCTAGACCTCCGAAAGATGCAGATACCGATCAGCTCCAAAAAATATTTTTCAGGAAAAATCGGAAAACGGCACTTTCTCATACCTAGAACACCAGAACAGGGAAACGGAGGTGCAAACGATGAACGACAGAACTATTGATTAAGCCGCCCCGGTAACAACGGAGGCGGCAAAGCAGACAAAGATATGAACCTTGATAAACAAATATGAAAGATAAGGAGAATGACAACATGAGCAAAATGAGCGAATTGTCACAGGTCCTGGATGATCTCATC
>CADBOY010000011.1 GCA_902796405.1 uncultured Lachnospiraceae bacterium
CTGAATCAGCTCCTTGCAGAGATGGATGGATTTGACTCCAGCAAGGGAGTGTTTATCCTTGCTGCCACTAACCGGCCGGAGGTCCTCGATCCCGCCCTGCTGAGACCGGGCCGTCTGGACCGCCGGATTATCGTGGACAAGCCGGATCTGAAGGGCCGTATCGCGATCCTGAAGGTACACGCCAAGAATGTCCGGATGGATGACACGGTTAATTTTGAGGAGATAGCGCTTGCCACCGCCGGTGCGGTAGGATCGGATCTGGCCAATATGATCAATGAGGCGGCCATTCTGGCCGTCAAGAAAAAGCGGCATTACGTGACGCAGCAGGATCTCTTCGAGTCAGTGGAGGTCGTGATCGCCGGCAAGGAGAAGAAGGACCGCGTCATGAATGAATCGGAGCGCAAGATGGTCGCCTACCATGAGGTGGGACATGCGCTCGTTGCGGCACTGCAGAAGCATACGGAGCCAGTACAGAAGATTACGATTGTTCCCCGGACGATGGGAGCTCTGGGATATGTGATGCAGACGCCGGAGGAGGAGCGCTTCCTGATGACGAAGGCCGAGCTGGAGGCGGAGCTGGTGACTCTGCTGGCGGGCCGCGCATCGGAGGAGATTTTCTTCGATTCGGTGTCGACGGGCGCGTCCAATGATATCGAGAAGGCGACGAAGATGGCCCGCGCGATGGTCACGCAGTACGGCATGAGCGACGAATTTGGTCTGATGCAGCTCGAGAGTGTGGAAGGCCAGTACTTGGAAGGGCGCACGGTGATGAACTGCGGCGACGAGACCGCGGGGAAGATCGATGGTGTGGTTCGGGCTATGCTGGATCGCGCTTATCAGAAGGCCAAGAGCCTGCTGGAGCAGAATAAGGACGCGATGCACCGGATTGCGGATTATCTGATCCGCAAGGAAACCATCACCGGCAAGGAATTCATGCAGATCCTGAGCGAGGTTCAGGAGGAACGCCGCAAGTGGGAGAATGCCGCACTGGAGCAGGCAGCCCGGAAGGTCGTGCAGGAAAGACAGACAGAGACGAACGGTCAGACTGGAGCCGGAACTGCCATCTCTCCGGGAAAGACGGATGCCGGAGATACCGAGCAGCCGGAAGACAGCGCGAAAACCGGTGATGTCACGCATCCGGAAGAAGAGAAAAATCTGTAAGACGGATACAGGGGATACCGCGCAACCGGAAGACAGCACGGCCGCTGGAGATGTCCCACAGCCGGAAGAGAAGGATCTGTAAGACAGATGCAGCGGATGCCAGGCTGCCGGAAGACAGGACAGATCAGTAAGGCAGATGCCGCACGGATTATCGCAGCCCGGACGCCGGAGACACCGGAAACGCGCCGACCCGCGGGAGCAGGCAGAATGCAGGCGGATCGCCTGACAGAATGATAGAGACGACAGGACAGGGAGCGGGAAGTCATTCCGGCTCTCTGTCTTCTTATCCGGCGGAGGTTTGCGAGTCACGTCATTCTCAAAGCCTCGAAGCTATGCTACAATATCAGGAAGAAATGAGATCCGGCTGCTGCTGGACTGGCTGATCGGATACTTTTCCCTTGCGGCAGGAATGGAGAAGCTTTTTTGCCGCTGGATCAAACGGGAAGCGGCCAGCTGCCGCAGCCGCAAGATCAGGCAGAGGCAGATCCGGGAAACCAGGCAGAGGCAGACTTGGGAAATCAGGTGGAGGCAGACCCGGAAGGAGAGGCGGAATGGAATTCAACCTTCAGGAGGAACTGAAAAAACTGCCGGACCGGCCTGGCGTCTATCTGATGCACGACGCCGCCGATCAGATCATCTATGTGGGAAAAGCCAAGGTACTCAAGAACCGGGTACGCCAGTATTTTCACAAGAGCGGCAACAAATCCGCCAAGGTACTGAAGATGGTCTCCCAGATCGCCTGGTTTGAGACGATTGTCGTGGATTCCGAGGCGGAGGCGCTGGTACTGGAGTGCAACCTGATCAAGGAGAACCGCCCCAAGTACAATACGATGCTGATGGATGACAAGGGGTATCCTTACGTCCGCGTCACGGTGGACGAAGATTTCCCGAGAATCCAGTATGCACATCATATCCGGCGGGACAACGCCCGGTACTATGGGCCTTACACCAATGCGGGAGCGGTGAAGGACACGATCCGCCTGACGCACCGTCTGTTCCGGATCCGCAGCTGCAGCAGAAAGCTGCCGGAGGAGATCGGGAAGGAGAGACCCTGTCTCAACTACCACATTCACCAGTGCGACGCGCCCTGTCAGGGCTATATCTCGAAGGAAAAATACGCCGAGGCCGTGCGGCAGGCACAGGATTTCCTGGAGGGAAATTACGGCATCATCGAGGATCGCCTGCGAGCTCAGATGAAGGAATATTCCGATGCCATGGACTATGAGCAGGCAGCGGCCTGCCGGGATCTCCTCTTCTCTGTGCAGAAGATGGAAGAACGCCAGAAGATGGTGGAGACGACGCGGGAGAACCGTGACATGATTGCTCTCGCCACAGATGGTGAGGACGCC
>CADBOY010000012.1 GCA_902796405.1 uncultured Lachnospiraceae bacterium
CGGCAAGAACGTAGAAGTGCTGGACCACGTGGTCAGCCATGGAATTACGGCAGTTACCCATTTCACCTGCATCGGGAACACGAAGGAAGCGATGAAGGAACAGCTGCAGAATTATCTGGATCATGGTATCAACCATATCCTGGCGCTCCGCGGCGATCTCCCCTATGGATGGACCGGTACGAATGGCGACCTGCATTACGCGACGGAACTGGTGAAATTCATCCGCCAGGAATTCGGCGACAAATTCACGATTGCGGTTGCGGGATCCCCGGAAGGACACATCCAGTGCCGCAGCCTGGAGGCAGATGTCTCCTATTTGAAGCAGAAGCAGGACAACGGTGCGGACTATATCCTGACGCAGCTGTGCTATGATATGGAGCAGTTCAAGAGATGGAGAGACATGGTTGACCGTGCGGGAATCACGATTCCGATTGATGTCGGCATCATGCCGGTTCTCTCTCTGAATGCGACACTGACGCAGCTGTATTCTCACAACGCCTGCGTGGCGCCTCGGGCGCTCGCCGAGATCTTCACGCATCACTGGGAGTTCCCGGGAGAGAGCGAAGAGTCTCTTGCGGCCAAGAGAGCGGCTTTCAAGGAAGAGGGCAAGGAATATACCGTACGCCTGATCGACGAGTACCGGGTCAGCGGAATCAACGGCATCCATCTGTACGCGCTGAACAAGTACGAGGATGTCGCCGATGTAGCACGCCGTGCCGGCCTGCTCGACGAGATCTGATCCATTGCAGTATCAGGGGGAGCATGCACAAGGCGTGCTCCCTCATTTTTTCGCCCGGATGTCGGATTCCGTGCTGGCGCCGGGTCCGCAGAAAACAGGAGGAGATCCGATATGAGAATTTTGCTGGTCCGCCATGGCGATCCCGATTACGATACGGACAGTCTCACGGAACAGGGGGTGCGAGAGGCAAAAGCGCTCGTCGCGTGCGCGGATACTCTTCTGCGCCCGGATACCTGCTATGTCTCTCCGCTCGGCCGGGCCCGGCAGACCGCCTCTTATACGCTGGAAGCGCTCGGCATGAAGGCGGAGACAAAGGAATGGCTTCAGGAATTCCCCGCCCGGGTGCGGACGAAGGAGGATCCGGAAGAATTCCGGGCAGCGTATCACGTCAAAACCGGCCCGGACGGAAGCCCCCTGCCCAGGATTGTGTGGGATCTTTATCCCGCTTACTATGCGTCGCATCCCGAGCTCGCAGACCGCAGCGGATGGCGGAAATCGGCCATCGCGCGGCACTCGGATATCACGGAGTGCTATGACCGCGTGACTGCCGGGCTCGATGAACTGCTTGCGGAGCATGGATACGTCCGGGAAGGGGACCGCTACCGCGCTGCCTCCCCGAACCGGGAGCGAATCGTGATGTTCTGCCATTTTGGGGTGACCTGCGTCATGCTCTCCCATCTGATGAACGTCTCTCCGTTTGTTCCCCTGCAGTCCACCTGCATTCTGCCGACTGGAGTGACGGAAATTGCGACAGAGGAGCGGCAGCAGGGCATTGTCTCGCTGCGCACTCTGCGGATCGGAGATCTCTCCCACCTCGCACTTGCCGGCGTGAAGCCGTCATTTTCCGCGAGATTCTGCGAGACCTTTGCTTCCGACGAGAGGCACTGAAGCGAAAGCGGATTCGCGAAGTGCTCCGCGCAGAAAGCGCAGAAAGTCTCCGTGAAGAAATCTCACGCAAAACAGAACATCTTGAAAATGCCTGTGGTTTGTCATATAATAACCGCAGATCTTCAGGCGGCGCGGATACAGCCCGGGCCGCTCCCTTTATCCGCAGTGACAGAGAAGATGCCGAGGAGAACTCTCCAGAGAGCCGGTGGCTGGTGCAAACCGGTGAGGACGAGTCGGCGGTCCGTCTCCTGAGCGGCCGGCGAGGAGCCGGAGGTCAGCCCCCTTTAACGGGCCTGTGAGAGGCCGGCATCTGCCGGCAAGCCGGGTGGCACCGCGGAAAACCTTCCGTCCCAGTTGATGGGACCGGGAGGCATTTTTTTTGCCGCGCTGGCGGCGCGAGGCTGCTGCGGCGCGCAAAATGCCAGGCGCAAAATCAGCAGATTTCAGAAACAAAACAGCAGTAGAAGAAGCGCATGCCCGGGTGCGCAGAAAGCTGCCGGAGCACCAGAAAACAAGAGCAGAGCCGGATCAGGCCTGCTGCAGGCCCGCCGGACGGGCAGGGAGGAAACAGATGCTGGATATCAAATTTGTGCGGGAGAACCCCGATGTCGTCAAGCAGAACATCAAGAACAAATTTCAGGATGAGAAGCTTCCGCTGGTCGATGAAGTGATCGCTCTGGACCGCGAAAACCGCGATATCAAGGGAGAGGTCGAGTCCCTTCGCGCAGAGAGAAACAAGCTCTCCAAGGAGATCGGCGGCCTGATGAAACAGGGCAGGAAGGAAG
>CADBOY010000013.1 GCA_902796405.1 uncultured Lachnospiraceae bacterium
CTGGTCCTGATTGCCGGGGTCACCGACACCAATATGATCAACCGGTCGTCTTTGGAGACGGAACGGGATATTCAGCAGAAAGTCAGGAGAATGCTCGCGGCGCCGGAAGGGGTCAGCCGGGAACAGATCCTGGAACTCGACAGAGAATTCATCCGGCGGAATCTCAGCCCCGGCGGATGCGCGGATCTGCTGGCGATTACCTATTACCTGTATGAATGGTACCAGCTGCTTTGAATATATATTTACGATATGATTACACAAACAAAACAATATAAACCGCTGCGGAAATAACTTGGAATCGTGATAAAATACCGCTCTTTCATGTTATTTATTCGTGCGTAAATATAGCAGATATGCTGTCAAACCTTAGAAAATTCGTTGCATTTTCATATCCTGCTGTCTATAATAAAAAATGGCAGTTGGCTGGGAGGGGCTTTGGCCCTGAGCAGTCAAATAACAACACAATGAGGAGGATATCTCATGGAAGTAACGAGTACGGCTATGGCCGGAACGCTGGAATCCAGTGACTGCCAGGTTACCGTGGAACCCGGTACGGGCATCGATCTGTCGATTGACAGCAGCGTTATCAACCAGTTTGGTAAGGCCATCAAGAAGACAGTACTGGAGACGCTGGATCGCCTGGACGTCAAGGACGCGAAGGTGACTGTTGTCGATAAGGGTGCGCTGGACTGCACCATCAAGGCAAGAGTTGAGGGCGCCGTGTTCCGTGCATCCGGCTACAGTGAAGATGAGATCTGCAGCGGAAAGAAATTACCGTGGGGAGGTGCGATCCGATAATGAATCCGAATTTAACCAGATTAAGAAGAACCATGATGTTTCTGAATGCTCAGAAACCCAGTCTGATCAAGGATCCCTATATCTACAAGCCCGACTCCATCATGCTCGATCTTGAGGATGCTGTTGCCGAGAACCAGAAGGATGCCGCGAGATATTCTCTGTATCATGCACTGAAGGAAATCGACTACCACGGCGTAGAGCGCGTGGTTCGTATCAATGGCCTTGAGACCGCTCACTGGAAAGAGGACATTCGTGTCTGCGTAGCTGGTCGCTGCGATTCCATCCGTATCTCCAAGTGCGAGTCCGCTGCGGATGTTCACGCGGTGGAAACCGAGATGGAGAAGGCAGAAGAGGAATTCGGAGTTGAGAAGGGTTCCATCCTCATCATGGCTGCACTGGAGTCCACGAAGGGCATCATGCATACCTATGAAATCTGCACCGCTTCCCCGCTGCTGTTCGGTGTTGCTCTGTCCGGCGGTGACTACACCAAGGACCTTCAGACGAAGATCACCGGAACCGGCGTTGAGCTGGCAGGTGCCCGTCAGCAGATGATCATCGCTGCCCGTGCTGCCGGCAAGCAGTGCTTCGATACCGTATTCACGAACCTTGATGATATGGAAGGATTCCGCAAGGAATGCGAGATGATCAAGGCGATGGGATTCGACGGCAAGTCCATTGTCAACCCGAGACAGATCGCCATCACTCATGAGGTCTTCACACCTACCCAGAAGGAAATTGACTTTGCAGAGAAGGTCGTGAAGGAAGTCGATGAGAAGAAGGCCCAGGGCATCGGCGTATTCACCGTTAACGGCAAGATGATCGATATCGCTTTCTATCCGGGCGCGAAGAGAACGATCGAGATGGCCAAGGCTGCTGGCGTATACGAGGGGGATCTGTGAGATGATTAATGCTGTTGGTAGAGATATTCCGGAGGAGATTATTAAAGCGACAGGCATGCAGCCCTTCAAGGGCTCCTTTGCCCGCAATGGAGAAGAGTACAAGAAAGCGGCTCCTACCGTTCGTCCGCGCATTGACCCGACCGAGAGCAAGCTGGTGGATTCCATCGCAGATGTTCTTAAGAAGTGCGGAATCCGCGACGGTATGACCCTTTCCTTCCATCATCATTTCCGCAACGGCGACAAGGTCGTCAATATGGTAATGGAAGAAGTTCACAAGATGGGAATCAAGGATATCACGATCTGCGCGAGCTCGCTGGGTTCTGCCCATGCTCCGCTGGTTCCCATGATGGAAGACGGAACGATCACGAACATTCAGTCTTCCGGTGTCCGCGGTGCCATCGGCGAAGCAATTTCGAACGGCAAACTGAAGGGCCTTGCGATCATGAGATCCCACGGCGGCCGTGTCCGTGCCATTGAGTCCGGAGATGTTCATATCGATATCGCATTCATCGGCGCTCCGACCTGCGATGAGTACGGCAACATGCGTGCAAATGGCGGAAAGTCCGACTGCGGCGTTCTGTCCTATGCTTATGTAGATGCACAGTATGCGGATAAGGTTGTTGCCGTCACGGATACTCTGGTTCCTTTCCCGAACCTTCCGGCTTCGATCTCCCAGGTCAATGTGGACTATGTTGTTGAAGTCGATGAGATCGGTGATCCGGCGAAGATTGCCACCGGCGCAGCCAAGCCTACGACGGATGTCCGCAAGCTGATGATGGCGAAGTACACGACGGATGTTGTTGTCAATACGCCGTGGTTCAAGAACGGATTTGTCTATCAGACCGGTGTCGGCGGTGCTTCCATCGCTTCTACGAAGTACCTCGGCGAGATCATGAGAGAAAGAGGCATCAAGATGGGCCTCGGTCTCGGCGGTATTGCCGGTCCGATGTGCAACCTTCTGGAGGAAGGCCTGATCGAGAAGCTCGTTGATACGCAGGACTTCGACCTGACGGCCATCCACTCTGTGGCAACCAATCCGAATCATTTCGAGATCACCGGTTCCGAGTACGCTAACCCGATGAACAAGGGCGCTTATGTCAACCGTCTTGACTATGTCATCCTTGCTTCCCTTGAGGTTGATGTGAACTTCAACTGCAACGTAGTTGTTGGTTCCGATGGTGTGATCTCTGGTGCACAGGGCGGACATCCGGATACGGCTGCCGGTGCAAAGTGCACGATCGTCATTACGCCTCTGCTGCAGGGCCGTATTCCGGCAATCTGCGACGAGTGCACGGCGATCACCACTCCGGGCGAGACCGTGGATATCGTGGTTACCGATTATGGTATCGCGATCAACCCTCGCCGCCAGGATCTGATCGACTGCCTGAAGAAGACCAAGCTTCCGATTTACAAGATCGAAGAGCTTCGTGATATGGCTTATGCCATCACCGGAAAGCCGGAGAAGGTTCAGTTCGGCGATCGGGTCGTTGGTGTCATTGAGAGCCGTGACGGAACGATCATGGATGTCGTTCGCCAGATCAAGCCTTACGAGTGGGATTGATCACCGGTTTCTTCACTGTGACAAGAAAAATGCCGCTGCCTTCGGGTAGCGGCATTTTTTCATTCTTTTCCTCCGATGCTTCCTCCGATTCTGCTCCGGTATTCCTGTGGGCGATATTCATCTGGTCGGTACGTATTTCAGCAGATTTCAGTCAGATTCATTTTCCAGTGGATAAAGCCGGATATCTTTGGTATAGTAAGAAACAGCATAATAAAGGCGGTTTGCTGTATAAAGATGGAAACTGTGGGGTATAGACCTGTTGGCCTGTGACTCCACATTTTTGTGTATCATTCCCTGCTGAAGCAGAGATACAGATAAATCACAGAATGGATCAGAAAATGTTAAAGAATATAGACTGATTTTCTCCTATCCCTTCATTGCCCGGGAGAAAAGAACAGAGGTGCTTATGAATCTGGGGAATGCGCTCTATGTGACTTTCATCCTCACAGTTGTGCAGATGATTCCCATGTTTGCCATGATATGGATTGGAATTATCGCAGCGGGAGGCCTTTTAAAGAAAAAACAGGATCAGCCGCCCCTCATAAGGCAGGAAGATACCAATTTTGGTATTATCATATGTGCACACAATGAAGAAAATGCCATTGGGAATCTTTTTGAGAGTATTGCGGTTCAGCATTATGATCCCCGGAAAATACATGTCTTTCTTCTGGCAGATCACTGTACCGATCATACGGTTGAGATTGGAATGAAATATCCCTTTGTGACAGCTTTTGAAAGAAAGGATGGAGAATCAACAGGGAAGGGCGCGGTGCTTCACTGGGGACTGGAGCAGATATTAAGAACAAAGGAAGGAAAGAGTGCGGATGCGTTTGCCGTAATTGATGCGGATAATGTATTAAAGAAGGATTTTCTTTCCCGCATGGACCGGAAGCTGCGGGAAGGGAATCCGATTGTTCAGGGAAACCGATTGGGCGGTCAGCCATATCGCTCAATTGTCACAAAGTGGTATACGATGTACTGGGCGTGCTACACGGTTTTCTTTTCCTATGCCAGGGAGAAGCTCGGGCTGTCCGCCTTCCTTACGGGAACCGGATTTGCGGTGGAGGCAGATATCCTGAGAAGGGAAGGCTGGAATACCAATACGATTACTGAGGATGTTGAGTTCAGCATTGACAACATTCTCAAAGGGAGACGAGTGGCATTCTGCGTGGATGCCGTGCTCTATGACGAACAACCGTGGCAGTTCCGGGTGATGCTGAATCAGATCAGCAGGTGGTGTACCGGCGGATATCAGGTTCTCAGAGAATATGGAAAATACCTGATGCCATGGGAAAAATCCGAAATCCGTTTTATTCAGAGATTCGATACTCTGATGCTCCTTCTTATGGGACCGTGCTCCTGGATTGTGGCGATCCTTTCTTTGCTGAACAGAATCGTTATGATCTTCAATTTGTCCTTGTATTTTTTCGTCCCGTTTGCATTTGCCAGTCTTCTGGGAACGATCGGTGTTTACGTCGGCGTGCTCGGTACCCTTCGTTACAACAGGATAGGCCGCCGCAAAATCGGAATTTTGGCGATTGTCACATTCCCGATATTTCTGTGGGTCTATATGCTGTGTTCCATTAAGACATGCTTCTTCCCGACCAGAAAATGGATTAAGGTAGAGCATCAGTCGATTGATACCATTCAAAGATGATGTTCGGGAAAGCGTGGAGCGGAGAGGACAGTCAGTCTTCTCTTTTTGACGAATTTCATAAAAAGGAATATACTCTTAGTACATCTGCGGCAGGATGACGCGGCAGAAGCCTTGAAGTTGACATATGCTGCAGCAGGATACTGGGAATGATGAAACGAAAGATGGTATTTGCTGAAGCATGTTGCTACAGAAGATGAGAAGACGGCATTTGCCGGCAGGAGGCTAGAATATGAAATATATGATTGCGTCCGACCTTCATGGCTCGGCATATTACTGCAACAAGATGTGGGAAGCGTATGACCGGGAAGGAGCGGATCGCCTGATTTTCCTTGGAGATATGCTCTACCATGGCCCGAGAAATGATCTTCCCCGCGATTATGCGCCGAAGCAGGTGACGGCATCCGTGAATGCAAGAAAGCAGGAGATCTTCGCCGTGCGGGGAAACTGCGAGGCAGAGGTGGACCAGATGGTCCTGGACTTCCCGGTGATGGCGGAGTACGCTTTGCTGTCGGTTCCCAGAACGACAAAGCCGGGGGAAGCGCTGATCTTCATCACCCATGGTCATGTGTTCAACGAGGAGCATCTGCCGGCGCTGAAGGATGGCGACATTCTGCTGCATGGGCATACGCATGTTCCGGTCTGCCGGGATCACGGGAATTATGTATATATGAATCCCGGTTCTCTGTCCCTGCCAAAGGAGGCAAGCCGGCACAGCTATATGACGCTGGAGAACGGACAGTTTCAGTGGAAAGATATCCTGACCGGTGAAGTTTACATGGAGTACCTGATCTGAAGAGCCGTGAAGGGACAATGCGCTGCAATAGAGAAGAGATCATGAAGGGTTATCAATATATTCTGTTTGATCTGGACGGCACTCTGACCGAGTCCGGTCCCGGGATCATGCGCTGCGTGCAGTATGCACTGGATCGGTTCGGCATTCATGAGAATGATCCGGCGAAGCTGCAGCGCTTTATCGGTCCGCCGCTTGATGACTCCTTCCGGACCTTTTACGGATTTTCGGAGGAAGACGCACGGCGCGCGCGGGAATTCTACCGGGAGAGGTACTGGAAGAAGGGAATCTATGAAAATGCTCCTTATCCCGGTATTCCTGCGATGCTGGAAACGCTCCAGGAGGAAGGACGGTCTCTCGCCCTTGCCACTTCCAAACCGCAGGCAATGGCCGAAGAGGTGCTCCGGCATTTTGACCTGATGAAATATCTGGATGTTCTGGTTGGAGCGGGGATGAACGGAGAACATCAGACCAAGCCGGAAGTGGTTGCGCTGGCTCTGGCCGGCCTTGGCGTGAACGAGGAGAATCACAACGAGGCGGCGATGGTCGGCGACCGTTCCTTTGATATTGAGGGAGCTAAAGCCAGGAAAATCGACTCCGTCGGTGTCCTGTATGGTTACAGCGAAGGAGATGAGCTCGCCCAGGCCGGTGCCTCGTATCTTGCGGAGACGGTAGCTGACCTTGGGAAGATACTTCGGAGCAGTTGCGATGACAGGCTGCCTTATCGGAATGCCAGGGCTTGATGGCCGGAGACCAGGAAGGAGAGAAAAGGGATGGATGATATCGCGGAAAAGTTCTGTTCAGGATTCTGCAAATCACAGAATGCGACAAGGATGGTCTGCTGCGAGTACAGCCGCAATCAGGGAGTATACGAACTGACCGACACAGACTGCCAGTTCCAGTCATGCCAGTACTTTGCAGACTGCACGCTCATGGCAGAGGCGAAAAAACGCGCGAAGGAGTTTTAAGCTATGCTCGGAGCGATCTTTCCAGAGGCTGTTAATTGTGCATGGCAGCGTCAGAAACGCGAATTTATCCATGAGCGCGAGGCGCTGAGCCAGGCTTGCAGTACCAGCCAAGCCTGAAAAAACGGAACAAATAAAAGAGCGGATGAACATCAAAGTTCTCCGCTCTTTTTGAGTGCTTCATTGTTTCAGAAATCAGCCGGTCCCATGGACGACGGTCGGGACAGATCCCCGGTAATAGTCGGTGTGGAGAAGGTCACGTTCGGTCTCTTTTCCGTCTACCGTGACGACCTTGGTCAGAGTCGCAGTGACCTCCGGGTGACGGGCACCGGTGGTTTCGGTCTCGCCGGTTTTCAGCTCGTCGGAGTAGGTATCCTTTGTGCCCTTGGGATATTCCTCCGAGAGGGTTTCTGAGACGTATTTTACTTCTCGGTTGGCAGGACGTGTTTCCACGCCGTAGATCGTGTAGGTGACATTGTCGCCGTCTGCCTCACCGTAGATGTAGATCGGGTTCTTCAGATTGTTGGTGAAGACGAGATCCTTGGATCCTGTGGCGATGGCGGCATCAGCAGCATAGTCTACGTAATGCACCACCATAGAATGATTGTGTCTCTCATCAATCTGCAGCTCCGCGCGGAGCAGGGCGTTGTATAGAGTCGTGGCCACCTGGCATACACCACCTCCGACATCCTCCTCCGACTCTCCGTTGACATACTGCGTCGAAATCGCGTAGCCATTCTCCTCAGTGCGGGGCTTGATGGCCGTGCTGACAGAAACCTGCTCGCCGGGCATGACAATCATACCGTTGAGGTAGCCTGTCGCTGTCTTGATGTTCTGCTTGCGCCCCTTTCGGCTGTCGCTGTATTCGGTGGTGCAGCTTCCCAGCTTATCCTTGATGACAGAAAGATCTGCCGCCGTGACATGAGGAGTATCGGTCTTCGTCGTCACCTCGACGCCCATCTTGTCAGACAGATGATCGGTGAACTGGTTCAGGATTGCGTGATACGTGGCGGTGTCATCGGTGATGGTTCCGTTCTTACCCTCACTGCTTACCACGAATTTACCGTCCTTCAGCTTGATCGCTGCGTTCTTTGCCGGAGAATCATGGGTGGAGACAACGGTGTCCAGTGTGTTGCGGACGGCAGTTTCATCGATGGAATAATCGACATCGAGATA
>CADBOY010000014.1 GCA_902796405.1 uncultured Lachnospiraceae bacterium
AGAAGCTCACTGTCGGACAGAGAGCCGGGGCCGTATTTCTCACACTTTTCATACGGACGCTCCGACTCAGGCAGTTGTTTCATCGTTCGATTTTGATTCATAGGTTCCTCTCGGCTGACTCTCCCCGTGAGTTTCCTGTGAACACTAATTGTAGCACAGCGATACCTGTGAGTCCACATCCGAACTTTTATTTTTTTCTTAACGTGATGAGGTGAGTTTGCGACAGATTATGTCGCGGATTCCGTCATACCGCCGTACTCTTTTGCTTACGCGTCATGCAGACAGTAACAGGATGCGGACGCAAGACAGCGCGGATTCCGTGCTCTCTTGCCGGAGCAGCCTCGAGGTAATATGACTTTGCTCAGACTCCTTTCACGTCAGGAAGACGGCCGGTATCGGCAATCTGCTGCGCAGACATCAGGATACCATACTTGGCATGATACCACGTGATTCCGCCCTGGAAGAACACGGTATAAGGTGCGCGAAGCGGTCCGTCCGCCGAAAGCTCAATGGAAGATCCCTGAACGAATGCCCCGGCCGCCATGATTACTTCATCGTCATAGCCAGGCATGTCCCACGGCTCCGGAGTCAGGAAACTGTCCACCGGAGCGGCCGCCTGGATGCCTTTGCAGAAAGCGATCAGGTTTTCCGGCGATCCCATGTCAATGGCCTGAATGATATCGTAGCGTGGCGCGGCTGATTCCGGATAGCAGGTAAAGCCCAGTTTCTCATAAAGGGAAGCCGCGAATATCGCGCCCTTCTCGGCGCTAGCCGTGACTGTCGGTGCCAGAAAAAATCCCTGATAGAAGGCCGGATTTGTGCCCAGATTGGCTCCTACTTCTCTGCCGAGGCCAGGAGATGTCAGTCTTCTCGCGCATCGGTCGACGCATTCATGCGTTCCGCAGATGTATCCGCCGGAAGGAGCCAGTCCGCCGCCTGGATTCTTGATCAGAGATCCGACGATCATATCCGCGCCGAAATCAGACGGCTCTTTCGTCTCGACAAACTCGCCGTAGCAGTTGTCCACCATACAGATCAGATCCGGTTTGATGGATTTCAGAAAATGAATGAGTTCGCCGATCTGCTCAGCACTGTAGCTCGGACGCCGGGAGTAGCCGCGGGACCTCTGGATCTCCGCCATTCTGGTATTCGGGCCGATCGCACGGCGGATTCCTTCGTAATCAAAACTCCCATCCGGGAGAAGATCTACCTGCCGGTAGGTGACGCCGTACTCAGCCAGTGATCCTGCGGAAGGCCGGATCCCGATGACTTCCTCGAGCGTATCGTAGGGAGCTCCTGTCGGAGACAGCAGTTCATCTCCGGGATGCAGGTTCGCGGACAGCGCCAGCGCCAGAGCATGGGTGCCGCAGGTAATCTGCATACGGACCAGTGCATCCTCTGTGTGGAATGTGTCTGCGTATACCTTCTCCAGCGTATCGCGGCCATCGTCATTGTATCCATAACCGGTTGATGCCGCGAAGTGCGATTCGCTGACGCGGTTCTTGTGCATTGCGCCGATCACCTTCAGCTGATTGTATTCCGCAATCCGGTCAATGGCGGCAAAACGAGGGGCCAGGCCTTCCAGCACCTCATTTCCGAGATCAAGAATCTTCCCGGAAATTCCGTTCTCTTTATATATCTGCTGAATCTGTTCTTCCATATGATCCATGATAATCTCCATCTCACATCAAGTCATGAAACTGGCAACCAGGCCAGTCAGGCGGGAAGTGATTTCCCATGTTTTCCTCTTGTGGGTTACCGCATCTCTGGTCTTGCAAAGTCAATCTCTGATCTTGCGAAGTCAGCTGGTAATTCCCCGCTCTCTCGCAAGCGCAAGAATATCCTGAAGGATCTCCTCTTCCGTCCTTCCATCATCCATCTGGATCCAGTCGCAGATGTCTCCCTCGCGGCGAAACCAGGTGAGCTGGCGCTTGGCAAAGTGTCTCGTCTCCTGCCTGATAGCGGCGACGGCACGCCCGATGGTCCAGTCCCCATCCAGATACCGCATGATCTGCTTATATCCGAGCCCCTGCATCGAGACCATACCGCTCCGGCAGCCGGCCTCACGCAGCCGGATGACCTCGTAGATCAGGCCGTCATCCATCATCTGGTCAACGCGTCGGTCGATTCGCCGGTAAAGCTCCGCCCGGTCCCGGTTCAGAACGAGATACAGGAACCGATAGGGAGATTTTCGCTCGCGTTCGGCGGCATTATGCTCAGAGATCTTTTCGCCGGTGCTGTGATAGAATTCCAGAGCCCGGATGATCCGCTTGAAGTTATTCGCGTGAATGATTCTGGCGGATTCCGGGTCCACGCGGGTAAGCTCCTGATACAGCTTATCCCCCTCTCCGGCAGCCGCCCGGTCCTCGAGAGACCGGCGGTACTCCGGATCCTCTTCCACTTCCGTGAAATGAATGTCGCGGAGCAGTGCCTGGACATAGAAACCCGTCCCTCCCACAAGAACCGGAATGTGCCCACGGTGAATAATCTCCTGCGCTGCTTCCTTTGCCAGAGACTGAAACCGGACAACGTTAAAGTCTTCTTCGGGATCCAGAATGTTGATCAGATGATGCGGAACGCCCTGCATTTCCTCCGGAGTCACTTTGGCGCTTCCGATATCCATCCCGCGGTATACCTGCATGGAATCGGCGCTGATGATCTCCCCGCCGAGTTCCTGTGCCAGCCTTATGGAGAGGCTGGTTTTACCAACCGCTGTAGGGCCGGCGATCACGATCAGCGGCGGTTTTTCCCGGTTGATGATTGCATTCATAAAGAAAGCTCTCCTGTCTGGCTGCTGATATTGGTTCCGAAAAGCCGCTTCTCGCTCAGTCAACGACGCGCTTGAACTTTTTCTCCAGTTCATATCGGCTCAGCGTGATGATCGTCGGGCGGCCGTGCGGGCACATATACGGATTCTCCAGGGTGAGCAGCTCGTCAAGGAGTGCTTCGGCCTCTTCGCGGGAAATCCGCTGATTTCCCTTGATCGCACCTTTGCAGCTCATCATGGCAATCTTATTTCGGAAGATATCTGTCTCTGCATGCGCGATTTCATCAGCGAAAGAGTCAATCATCTCAAGAAGCACATCGGTCTGAGCAAGGCTGTACATATTTCCGGGTACGGCGTAGACGGCATATTCCCGTCCTCCGAACGGCTCGATGTGAAAACCGGCAGACGTAAAGTCTTCCGCGTATTCTTGCAGGACCTGCTGCTCTCTGTCGTTCAGGGTCAGAATCAGAGGCGGCTGGATCTCCTGTGAGGTTGCTTCTTTTTCACGAAATGCTTTTACGTTGCGTTCAAACAGTACCTTTTCATGGGCAGCGTGCTGGTCCATCACAAGGAGCTGATCCTTGTACTGAATCAGCCAGTAAGTCTCAAACAGCTGCCCGATCAGCTGATACTCCGCCCGCGTGCTCTTCGTGAGCAGACGGTCTTCGAAGAGATCCATCTGGCGGGGAGATTCTCCGGAAGAAGCGGGTTCTTCCGCGCTCCTCTGCGTTATACCGGCGTTTTCTGACGAAGAATTTTCGGCAGGATCTGGATAAAATCCTTCTGCGGGATCCGCCTGAGATGATTGGTCATTGCCCGGCTGAGCAGCGGGCGTTTCCAGTCGGGAAACATTCCCCGGATTGCTGACAGGAGAAAAGGCATGGGTGGCATCCGGCTGGGATTTAGCAGCGTCCGGCTGAAATTCAGCGGCATCTGGCCAGAGCTCAGACTCTTCGCGGTATTTCCGGTTGCTGAGAATGCTGTTTCTCTGATTGCGCTGAATCTGCTCGATGGTAGAAAGTTCACGCGGGATATATGCCGGAGAACGGATCCCGCTTTCCTTCGTACCGTGATAAGAGGAGCCGCTGTGATCCGGCACGGCCTGAGACGTTTGTTCTGCCTCTATTCTCGTCGCGCCGGGGTGAGCGGTATAGCCTTTCCCAAACGGCGCGGTTTCCCGCAGAACATCGGCGATGTCTTCCCCGGTAAGGGCACGATCTTCGTTCGAACCGGACGTATCTTCCTTCCTGCCGGAATTCTCATCTCTGGCCTGTTCGGATCTGGCACGCTCGGACTCGAACGGCTCAGGACCTCTTTCGGCAGGCTCGGACTCTTTCGTCGGCTGATCCTGCTCCGAGGGATCCTCGAATGCATGGCGGGGGATCAGTTCCTTCCCCTCCAGAGCTGAACGAATGGCGTGATAAACGGTGTCATATACTTCTTCTTCATTGCGGAAACGAAGCTCCATCTTGGCCGGATGGACATTGACATCGAGCCACTCGGAGTCAATCGCGATATGGAAGACCAGGAAGGGATATTTGTGCTGCATGACAAACCCGCGGTATGCGTTTTCAGCCGCACGGGTGATGATGCCGCTTTTGACATATCTTCCATTGACAAAGTAATTCTCATAAGAGCGGTTGCCACGGTTGATCTCCGGCTTTCCGGCATAACCGGTGATCTTGACCAGCTCCGTCTCTCCGCGGATGGGAATCAGGCTCCGCGTGATATTTCGTCCATAAATCGTATAGATGACATCCTTCAGGTTATGATTGCCGGAGGTATGCATCCTGGTCTGCCCGCCGGCAATCAGCCGGAACGAGACATCCGGGCGTGAAAGCGCGAGCCGTTCCATCAGTGCGTTAATGTAGGAGCCCTCCGCCGCCGGCGTCTTCAGAAATTTTCTTCGCGCCGGGGTATTATAAAAAAGATCACGCACGATCATGGTCGTTCCATCCGGGGCGCCGATCTCCTCCAGCTGAACCTCCTGGCCGCCTTCGATGCGGTAACGGTTACCGGAGAGATTCTCAGCGGTCTTCGTGATCAGTTCCACCCTGGCGATGGAAGCGATGCTCGCCAGTGCTTCCCCTCGAAAACCCAGGGAAGAGACCGACAGAAGGTCCTCTGCCCTGGCAATCTTGCTCGTCGCGTGCGGCAGAAATGCGGTGCGGATGTCATCCGGCTCAATACCGCAGCCATTGTCCGTGATGCGGATCAGAGAAATCCCGCCATCCCGAATCTCTACAGTAACCGCGGTTGCGCCGGCATCCAGCGCGTTCTCCGTCAGTTCTTTTACCACCGAGGAAGGACGCTCGATGACCTCGCCGGCCGCAATTTGATTGATGGTATTCTGATCCAGCACATGTACCTTGGGCATCGCCTTCGTCCTTTCATCCATTCTTATTTATTCTCTGTCTCTGCGAATTTCGGCCAAGAGTCTCATCAGGTTTTCCGCCCGGGCTGGAACCCTTTATTCATTCTCTGCCTCGGCGCTCTTCGGCTCGGAGTCCCATCGGTTTTTCCGTTCGGACTGGAAACGGTACAGCGTATTCAGAGCATCAATCGGCGTCATCTTTCCCAGATCCATCTGATCAATTTCATTCAGAATCGACTGATCGCTCGCCGTGACAGACAGGGACATCTGACCAATGTCCACTTCATCCGGTCTGCGGACAAATTCCGTGCGGCCGGAATTCTTTTTCTTCCTGCCATTACCAGACTGGGCGATCTGTCTCGCGTCGATGGTGATGTCGCTGCCAATCAGCTCACTCAGAATCTCATTGGCCCGGTGGATTACCGGGTCCGGAACACCGGCGAGCCTCGCCACCTGAATCCCATAGCTCTTATCCGCGCCGCCTCGGATGATCCGGCGCAGAAAAACTATGGAATCTCCCTGTTCCTTTACGGCGATGCAGTAGTTTTTCACGCCGGGCAGACAGCCTTCCAGCTCAGTAAGCTCATGATAATGCGTGGCAAACAGGGTCCGTGCTCCCAGCGATTTCTTATCCGAAACATACTCAATGACCGCCCAGGCAATCGCCAGTCCATCATAGGTGCTTGTACCACGCCCGATTTCATCCAGCAGCAGAAGCGAGTGGGATGTCGCATTTCGCAGAATATTCGCGACCTCCGTCATTTCCACCATAAAGGTGCTTTGGCCGGATGCGAGGTCATCCGATGCCCCTACTCTGGTGAATATCCGGTCGCAGATTCCGATGTCCGCGCTGTCCGCGGGGACAAATGAGCCGATCTGGGCCATCAGAGTGATGAGTGCGGTCTGCCGCATATAGGTGGATTTTCCCGCCATATTCGGACCGGTGATGATCGATACCCGGCTGTCACCGCAGTTCAGATAGGTGTCATTGGCTACGAACCTGTCGTCCTTCATCATCTGCTCAACGACCGGATGACGCCCTCCCTTGATATCAATGATTCCTTTCTCATTGATCTGCGGCCGCACATACCGGTTCGCATCCGCCACATAGGCGAGCGAGGTAAAGACATCGAGAAGAGCCACCGCCTTCGCGGTTTTCTGAACGCGGACCACTTCTCCGGCGATCCGTTCTCTCACCTCGCAGAATAGATCATATTCCAGCGAATTGAGCCGGTCTTCCGCCCCGAGAATCTGCGCCTCCAGCTCCTTGAGGCGGGGAGTGGTAAAACGCTCGGCATTTGTCAGAGTCTGCTTGCGCTGATAGTCATCCGGGACCAGGCCAAGCTGAGAATTCGTGACCTCCAGATAGTATCCGAATACCTTGTTGTAGCGAATGCGGAGATTCTTGATCCCGGTCCGCTCCTTCTCCTTGGCCTCGAGTTCCGCGAGCCAGGTTTTCCCATCGGTTTTCGCCCGGCGAAGCTGATCCGCTTCCTCTGAGTATCCTTCCCGGATGATTCCGCCTTCTCTGACCACGATGGGCGGATCGTCAACGATCGCGCGGCCGATCAGATCGGCAAGGTCCGACAGGCTGTCCATCTGTTCGTAGATATTCCGAAGGAGATCAGACTGAAAGCCGGACAGAACGGTCCGGATCGGCGGCAGCATCTGCAGGGAATTACGGAAAGCCACAAGATCCCGGGGAGAATTCGTATGATAGGCAATCCGTCCGATCAGCCGCTCCAGATCATAGATCGGTCCCAGATACTCCCGAAGCTCATCGCGGTCGATGGCACGGCTGTTCAGCTCCTCGATGGCATCCTGACGGGCGGTGATCTCATCCTTTCGGATCAGCGGCTGCTCGATGAAGCTGCGGAGCGTTCTCGCACCCATCGCCGTTTTCGTTTTGTCCAGAACCCAGAGCAGCGTACCTCTCTTCTGCTTCTCACGCAGCGTCTCTACGAGTTCCAGATTTCTCCGGGTGGAGGTATCCAGGATCATATAACCGCCAGGCTGATATGGCGTGATGTGCGTCAGGTGTTCCAGCGAGATTTTCTGCGTCTCATACAGATAGCCGAGCAGTGCTCCCGCTGCTACGGTGCCGACCGGAATATCCCCGAGACCGAGTCCCTGCAGCGCGCCGACATGAAAATGCTCCTTCAGTCGGCTGGTGCATTCATCGTCGCTGAAATACCGGTTGGGCAGTGTGGACATGCTGATGGCGAGCCGGTTCTTCAAGTCGTCCGTGTCAATTCCGCACATCAGAAAGGCTTCGTTCGTTACAATCTCCGCTGGCATGAACCGGTTGATCTCATCCAGCATGGTGCGCTCGGAATGTACCTCCGTGACGAAGTAGTCTCCCGTGGAGACATCTACCGTCGCGGCTCCAAAGCAGCGATCAAGGTATACGATGCACATCAGATAATTGTTCTTCGAAGCATCCAGTGCCTGCTCTGACACATTGGTGCCAGGAGTAACGATCCGGATCACTTCGCGCTTGACCAGCCCCTTCGCGAGCTTGGGGTCTTCCATCTGTTCGGCGATCGCGACCTTATAGCCCTTCTTCACCAGCTTGGAAAGATAGGTTTCCACCGCATGGTGCGGAACGCCGCACATCGGTGCCCTCTCCGGCATGCCGCAGTCTTTGCCGGTCAGCGTCAGACCAAGTTCCTTCGATGCCGTTTTCGCGTCGTCGTAGAACATCTCATAGAAGTCTCCGAGCCGGTAGAACAGAATACAATCCGGATATTCTTTCTTGGTATCCAGATAGTGCTGCATCATCGGTGTCATCATATCTTGCGATTCTCCTTCTCGCTGTCCTTTTCCATTCGGCTTAGAGGTCTCTGCGTTACCGTCTGCGCCCGGGAATCACAGACGCTCTCCCATATAGTAAAATCCGCGGGATTCCGTCAGCTTTACTGGGACGATCTTCCCGATCAGCGAAGCATCTCCGGGAAAATGCACCATCTCATTATTTCCGAGTCTGCCGGTAACCAGAGCAGAGTCGTGGTCATCGATGTTCTCGACGAGCGCGGTATCTTCCCGGCCAACGCCTTCCGCGCAGCGCGCTGCTGCCGTCTCCTGAACCAGAGCGAGCAGCCGATCAAAACGGGGCTGCGTCACCTCGCGGGGTACCTGCTGCATCCGGGCGGCAGGAGTTCCTGTCCGTGGGGAGTAGATAAAGGTGAACGCACTGTCAAACCGCACCTGACGGACGACATCCAGGGTATCCTCGAAATCCTCATCCGTCTCTCCGGGAAAGCCGACGATGATGTCGGTAGTGATGGCAATATCCGGAATCTCGCGCCGGATTTTTGCCGCCAGCTCCAGATACTGTTCCTTGGTATAGTGCCGGTTCATCTTGTGCAGTAGTCTGGTGCTCCCAGACTGAAGCGGCAGATGCAGATGCCGGCAGATTTTCTTCGAATCGCGCATGACGGCGATCAGGTCGTCCGACAGATCCTTCGGATGAGAGGTCATAAATCGGATTCGCTCAATGCCGTCGATCTTCTCCACTTCACGGAGCAGATCCGCGAAGGAGACCGGTTCATCCAGCCCTTTACCGTAAGAATTCACGTTCTGTCCCAGCAGCATGACTTCAATCACGCCATCAGCGGCGAGCTGCTCGATCTCGCGCAGAATCTCCTTGGGCTCCCTGCTTCTCTCCCGCCCGCGCACATAGGGAACAATGCAGTACGTACAGAAGTTATTGCATCCGAACATGATGTTTACGCCGGATTTGTATGGATATTTTCTGGCAGTGGGGAGCGCCTCTACAATCTGATTCGTGTCCTTCCAGACATCAACCACCGGTCGGTCCTCGGCCATCGCCCGGTACAGGAGCTCGGCGAATTTAAAAATATTGTGCGTACCGAAGATGAGACTGACGTGGCGGTAGCGGGACAGAATGGTTTCTACTTCCGACGGCTCCTGCATCATGCATCCGCAAAGGCCGATGATCATGCCGGGGCGTTTTTTCTTGGCATGAACCAGCTGCCCCAGCCGGCCATACACTCTCTCATTCGCGTTTTCTCTTACAGTACAGGTGTTGAAGATCACAAAATCCGCTTCTTCTTCGCGGGAGATCTCCTCATACCCGGCTTCCTTCAGGACTCCCAGCAGCTTCTCGCTGTCGCGGGCATTCATCTGACAGCCGAACGTGACGACGCAGCAGGTGAGCGGCCGGCCAAGTTCCTCACTCCGGCGGCTGACCTCCCGGCGGCAGGCATCGATAAAGTAGTATTCTCTGTCCGGCTCGCTCTCTGGCGCAGAATCACTGCGGCGGATGGAATCCGGTGTATTGATTGAACTTATCATATTTCATCCATTTCGTGAAAATCATTCCTGATCAGTGTGCTAATCAATCATTTTACCCGATCATTCATTCAGAAGCAAGTTTCGCAGCGGCCCAGGACAAGTTATATGTGCCAAACTCCATCTTCCATTTTTCGGCGGCAGTGCTATGATAAGTGCAGATGTCCCAATGCGCAGGATGAGCAGAGGGAATGCCGGTCTCTTCGCTTGTGTCAGTTGGAAATGGGCAGGCAGGAGACGGGAAGGTTTCATCCTGTTCACTCAGCTGGATCAGCTTGCGCTGTATCCGGCATCCATGATCTTGTGAGGTGAATCATGAATCAGACAGAAAGCAGCAGCTCACGGGATGCGCTCCGCCAGCAGTATCGTGAGACCGATCTCGCCCTGGCGGAACTCTTCTACCGCGTCAGTCAGGGAACAGAAGATCCGGCGGATCAATTCCGTATGCCGTTTCTTCCTACCGAGGAGAATGTAAAACAGGTCCGCAGTGACCGCGAGGAGCTCGCCCGGCGGGTCGAGGCTCTGGAGGAGCCGGATCCGGTATTTGCCATAGTGAAACGTCACTTCGGTGATTTTCTGGATTCGCTGGAATATGCCATCGATGATGCCGTTCAGCACCCCGGAGATATCTTTCTCCAGTTTGACAGCGTCATTGAAAACGTATCC
>CADBOY010000015.1 GCA_902796405.1 uncultured Lachnospiraceae bacterium
CGAGCTGCTGAATCGTCGCCGACTGAGAAACAGAATCCATGTATGCACTCACCGTGCTGTCAAAGTTCGCATACGGGATGATTCTCAGGCTTCCATCGCTCTGCGTCTTCACATAAGCCGGAACCAGTCCGGGAGCCGCTGTGGCGATATTGCTGAACTTCATCTCATAGCTCACATAAACCGCATATTCTCCGGCATTCTGTCCATTGGCAACATAGGTGGAAATATTCTGATATGCTTCCACTGCATTGGCCTGGCTGGCAACGCTGTTTGCATCCACCGTGACCGAAGGATCAACCAGATTCTGCAGAGTCTTAGTATCTCCGGCTGCCAGCGCGGTGTAGTAATTGTTCACCAGAGTAGTGATCTGCTCATTGGAATTCTGTGTCCATGTGACATCCGAAGCAGCTGCACCGGACTCCGCTGCCGAGCCAGCTACCGTAGTCTCCGCGGCAGCGGCCGTGGTCTCCCCAGCGGAAGCTGTCGATTCAGCCGCTGCGGTCGTACTGTTTCCTCCCTGCCTCTTATCGCGGACCACCATGTACGCCACCGTGCAGATTGCCGCGATGGCAATGAGGATCAGAACGATCAGAAGGGCTTTGATTCCGCCGCCTTTGCGTTTTCCGTCGCCGCGGCTCTCCTTCTCGCTGCTGGTCTCTATGCGATCTCCTGACATCAGTCTCTCCTTTCTGTTTCCGCCCGTATAAATCCCGCGATTTCCCGTCTTACGCCGATAGTTTCCGGAAGTCACATCTTCATCACTATCGCTGTCCGCGAGCGGATCATCCACGGTCTGATCGATGTGTCGCAAAGGCCGGCTGTCGTCAGCCGCCTCAGACAGCATCTGTTCAATGGACTCCGCATCCGGCTCGGTTCCTCGCTCCCGCTCTTCGCGGAACGCCTCTGCCCGGGAGAATTCTCCTCCGGTACGGGCATTGTCCCCGTCTGTTTCCGGTTTTCTTCTCTTCCCGGAAGCATCCTTCATGGCCTGCTCTCTTTCCAGTGCGATCTCATCTTCTTTTGCCCTGGTTTTGAGTGCCTGATCAAAGGACTCCAGTTCCTCTGCGGTGACTTCTTTCTCTTCTGCGGCATTTCCTTCTTCGCCCTTTTCCGCGTCCTGTGGACTGTGAGCGGAAGAAGCTGCCACAGAAGCGCTCTGAGCTGCCAGCTCGTCAGCCATATTCACTTCGGTTTCCGCTGCTTCATCATCTCGCTGCGGTCTGCCCGGTTCCATGGCCTCTTCTGTTCCGACGGCTTCTGCAGTATTCTCGATCGTGCTGTCACCATCTTTATTGTAATGCGTTGGCATGACAATCGCCTTTCCTTTCGCTGTCCCGTATGGCTGACATCCTGTTTTATCCGAAAATATCAGCGCCCCGGGGCCTTACTTCTCTGGTCTTTCAGCCATCGATCACAGGTCTCGGGGACGGGATTCGCTTAATGATCTGCCATATCCGGCGGCCCGCCGCCGGGCAGTCCGCCTTTTCTTTCATATGTATATGTTTTCTTCTCAGCTTTTATCATTGTAACAACCGCAGAATGGGATGTCAACAAAGAAACCGTGACGAAAGAGTGAAGCCTTACGGAAGAATCCCGAAAGGAGCTGTCCTGTTTCAGGCATAAGCCTTGCGGAAGAATCCCGAAAGGAGCTGTCCTGTTTCAGGTATAAGCCCTGCGGGCGGATTCCAGATGGAGGTGTTATGTTTCCGGTATTCCTGCGAGTGGAATGCTCTCTCCGCTAAGAGCCAGCGACAGACTTCCATCTGATAAGTCATAGCGGTACAGCCGGTCTGAGAGCTGTTCTGTTACCCGCACCGTGCTCTTGTTGATGTGCCGGATCATTCGCTCAAGATCGCTCAGATTTCTGCGTTCTTCCGGTACAAACAGCAGGACTTCATGGATACTGGAAGGCAGAATAAAGCATCCTTGAATCCCTCGTCTGCGGCAGAACTGTTCCAGCACGCCCGGGCGCAGAATCTCGGACGCACCGAGGAAATGCTCTCTGTTCGTGCAGATCGTGAGCGGAGCTGCTTCTCCTGCTGCCCCGCGGCCGCAATCACCATCTCTCGGACCATCCGGCCCCAGCGGTTCCCTCACACCTGCTGCTCCGCCTTCATCGCGTCCGCTGTCCCCGTCATCTGTCTCACTGCCGCCATATAATCCGGGCAGAAGTGGCCGCAGCCTTGGTTTCTCCCTTGCCGCATTCTTCGCGGCAGCCCGGAATACATCCTCCTCCGTGATCTTCCATCGGGACAGCATGGGATAACCCGGAACGACGCTGGTTCTCATGCCGCCCTGGCGGTAAATCGTCACACCGCATACCAGTCGAAGATCCAGCACTTTCCGGGCCGGCACATCCGCCAGACGCCCTCCGCAGGCATCCGCTCCCAGAAGCACCGGAAGAATGACTCCTCTTACCTTTTCCCATTCTTCCGGCAGCTGCACATGGTCTGCAGTCTGTGCCTGAAAACCCCTGACAGGAGTTACGCCACCCGGAATCCGCAGGCACCCAAACTGTTTTTCGTGATATCTGGTATGTCTTGCTGTCTCCCTGTACCTTTTTCTGGCTGCCGGCCCATTCTGGCACGCCGGTTCCATTTCCCGCGAAGTCCTTCCATTCTGATTCATACTGAATCCTCCCCTGTTTCATATTTCACTGATGCCTTCGAGGCACCGCAGCACGCGGCACTTTATGTCATCTGATTTCCGGGCATTCGGGGCAGGAATCTGAAAGTCGCCTGCTTCCTGCATATGTGGTGCATCTGGATGCATTCCTGCTGCATGCATCTGCGCACATAAAAAGATGCCCGAAAGCGGCATCAACATTAGTGCGGTCACGCGGCCGCGTTTTCAGAAATATCAGGAGAATTACTATGATATTACGTCCATAATCTGTCATTGTCAATATTGCTATCCCGCCAGCTTCGCTTTTGTCATTATTTTGAACACATTCTGTCATCTCAAACAGGAATGTTCGGTATGCTCACTCCTCCCTCCTGTTCGCCGACCGGAGACGGCTCTCCGGCCGCCATCATTGCCTTATTTCCATTCCCGCCCGGTTCTGTACTCCGTCAGTCTGGGCTTTACAAAAAATCATGAAAAAATAACTGCTCTGATCTCTTGCATTTTGACGGTGTTTTGCATATACTAATAAAGACGCATCTGTAGCTCAGTGGATAGAGCAGTGGCCTCCGGAGCCGCGTGCGTAGGTTCGATTCCTATCAGATGCAGGATATTGTGGGGCTGCCGCTGGCAGCCCTTTTTGCTGCGCAGATTCGTATCAGCCGGGAATGACAGTTCATGGTCATCCCCGGCTTTTTCTGTCCAAGGTTAATAAAGAATTAAAATCTTGCCTCTTGCCTCGGCCATTTTTCTTTTTTATACTTGAATTCGGCTTACACTAAAGGAGAATCATCATGAAATTGGACGATGACCTGCGCCGCATTCAAAGACGCACGGACCAGCAGCGAAAGCTGGACAGGAAAAACAGACAGATTACTACAGACAGCGAACCGCTTTCTTCTGAAATTCATCACTCTGGCTCGGAATTTGCCGACCAGGAGGCATCCGATTCTATGGGAGAGAATTCAGACATCCATCTCTCCGCTCCCTCGGGAGAGGATTCAGACATCCATCTTTCTGCTCCTTCGGAAGAGGATTCAGATATCCATCTTTCTGCTCCTTCGGAAAAGGATTCGGACATCCATCTCTCTGCTCCTTCGGAAGAGGATTCGGACATCCATCTCTCCGCCCCTTCGGAGGAGGATTTGGATCTTCCTCATTCCAGGGAAGCAGAAGAGGATTCGGACATTCCTGCTTCCGCTTCCGGGGATGGCAGCTCCGGGGATTTTGACCTGGAGAATTTTCTGCAGCAGCTCTCGGAGGCTACCGGAGAGACATGGACGGCAGTAGATCCGCCGACATCGAAGAGAGGGCAGAATTTCAGCGATAACAGCTCAGAAAGCTACGACGCTGCCCATGAGGAAGAACGAAACGGGCCGGGAACGGAACAGAATACCAGCCATTTGCGGAGAGGTTCTTCGGCTGCTCCACGTCGAAACAGTACAGCATATCCACCGCATCGCCGGCGCCGCAGGAAGAGACATCTGAGAAAAGTCTGGGTGCAGCGCTTCAAGGCAATGGGCGTCCTGCTCGTGGTGCTCTGTGCCTTTGGCATTGTTTCCTCTGCCGTTCGCCGCTCTTCCTCCAGTACGAAGCCTGCCGTGAAAGAAACAACATCCGCCGTAGAATCCAGCTCTGCCGCAGAGACCGCCGCGGAGACAACCGCGCCCGCATCCACCACTGCGGCAGCCACGACCGAAGCTTCCTCACAGAAGGCGAATGCCTCCGCCCACACAACTTACGCACAGGACGGCGCTCCCGCTGTGGCTCTTACCTTCGATGACGGTCCCTCCAGCTCCGTCACGCCGAAGATCCTGGATGTTCTGGAACAGTACGGCGCTCATGCGACATTCTTCGTCCTGGGACAGAACGCGGAAGCGGAAGCCGATCTTCTGAAGCGAGAAGTCGCCGATGGATGCGAGATCGGAACTCACACCTGGGACCACAAGAAGCTGCGTGACATTTCCTATGAAGAACGTCAGCAGGAATACAGCAAAAGCATCAACGCCATTGAGGCAGCATCCGGTACCAAGGTGACGCTGATCCGCCCGCCGTATGGTGCGGACAACAAGGAGATCAAGCAGGAGATTGATATTCCTATCATCCTCTGGTCTCTGGATACTCTGGACTGGAAGACCAAGGACGCCGACAGCACCTATAATACCGTCGCGGATAATATCAAGGAAGGCGACATCGTCCTCATGCACGACATCCAGCCGAGCACCGCCGAGGCAATTCCCCGGATCGTTCCGATGCTGGTTGAGCGAGGCTACAAGCTTCTGACCGTCACCGAGCTTTACGATTATTACGGAGAGAACCTGAAACTGCACGTCAATCACGCTTACTCCGGGCCGCAGGAATCCAGCACGACCGCCGCCAGTGAAGAACAAACCCAGGCCAGCGAGTCGCAGAGTTCCGAGGCGCAGAGTTCTTCGGAACAGTCAACGGAAAGCGCCGCGTGAACCTGGGGCAGTAAATCAAAAAGGAGCTGAGAAGAAACACTTTCCCGTTTCTTCTCAGCTCCTTTTCTGTCCCCGCTTATAAGCTCCGAATCTGTCTCTGAAGCAGACTGCCCACGGTATCCGCAAACATATCTAGGGACCGGATTCGCACGAAATCCCGGTTATAAATATGCTTCACGGAAGGAACATCCTCATCTTCGCCGGTGAAAATGCAGATCACCTGGATTCCCTGCATTCTCGCGGCGTGGACCTCCGACGCAGTATCCTCTACCCCGGCTTCCTTAACATAATCGCGGTAATTGCCGCTGGAGCTCTTCATCTTGATCACATCATTCGGCCGGCAGTCCGTCAGAAGAATCAGGATCCGATGATCGGCGCTGTTCTTCCGGATGAACTCCGTTGCCAGACGGACAGCAAGCCCGTCCCGGTTGGCACCCGCTGTGAAATAGCGGAAAATATTGCGGTTCCTGTCATTTTCTCCGTAATCGCGGAACAGATTCATGATGGTGTAGCCGTTCATGGAGCAGAACGAACTGACACGCACCGGGATCTGGCAGCGCGTGAGTGCTTCGGCGATGATATACCCCTGCGTCGATACGGTCTCCCGTCTCGGATTCTGAGAAGTCGAACCATCAATCACAATGTCCACCGACAGATTGCCGTTGTCACCGCGCAGCGTCTTGTCAAAGATCTTATCATCAGCTACCGTCAGCTGTCTCCAGATCCGATTGGCCGCCAGCCGCCCTGACGGTGCCTTCACCACCTGATCGTCCATCTGAACCAGCATTGAATTGCGGATTCTCTCCGTGAGTTTCTCAATGGCAAAGCGGCAGGTATCCTCATTGGCATGGTAGGCTTCGAGATTCTTCTTCTCCTGCGCAATCGCCTCTCTGCGCTGCACACCGGCATAATCCTCCTGCTCTGCCATCTTCTTCGTGTAATCGCCGCGAGTAATGTGCAGATGACAGTCCTCGTGATTGCCGGTGCAGAGATTCTTCTCCAGTTTCCTTATCTCTGCCTCGGAGAGGGCCGGAAGGCCAAAATACGTCTGTATGTATTTCTTCAGTCCTTCGTCCGTCTGACTGGAATACTGGGAGAACCGCACACGGAGATGCGCCTGATCCATCTCCTGTCCGCCATACTCACTCATGTGTTCCCCGTAGCCGAAGGACAGATGCCGAACCGGGGTCAGCTCCTGATCTCCTTCTCCCGGCCTGCGCTTACGGCGGTGGAAGAAGGAGAAGGAAGGAGTAAAATGCTTTTTCTGGGTCTTGCGGCGTTTTGACTCCAGATAGGTAAAATAGTACTCGTATGTGGCTTTCAGCTTCTCGATGATCTGATCCGTATCCAGATCTGCCCCGATCTCCAGATCCCGAAGCAGCTTCTGATCCACTTCGTCGGGCAGACCAGAGGGCTGTCCCAGTGCATGGCGCAGATGCCCCATCAGGATGATATCCGCGCGCATGTCAGAATAGGTCTCCGAGATCCGCATACCGGGATGCAGATTTTCCAGTTTTCTCTCGGCATATTGATGCCGCAGGTAAGGAAATACGGGGCGCTCCTTCTCTTCTTTGGCATAAGCCGCACTTTCCATTGCGATCCAGAACAGATTCTCATACATCGTCTGTGCGATCGTCTCATAGAATGTGGTATAGAAAGCATAGAGCTTATCCCAGTCGTAGTGCAGGTAAATGGAGCCGACAATACAGTTCCAGTACAGATCCGCCTTTCCGTCCTCGTCGTACACGCGAAAGCCGGGATGGATCTCGTAATTGTTCGCGGCGCTCCATATCAGGTTTGCCGCTCTCTTCTTCTCAAATTCAGTGATTTCCACGAATCATCCCTTCTCTTCCGGTTGGATGGCATGATTCTTAAGTCAGAATCATCAACTTTATGTCACGCTGCCTTCTGGACAGGCAGCGCGGATCTTAGCTGGCAAATACCTGCTCCCTGGTGAGATCTCCGGGCAGCCGGACCGATACCATGTCCATGACAAGCTGTCTCTCGTAGTCATCAAAGCACTTGTTGACCATACCGAGTTCCACAGCCTGAACGGCAGGAAGGCCGCGCTGCGTCATCGTGATCGCCGCCAGCAGGCCGCGAAGATCCAGCGCCTTTGTCGTAATCTCGCCTCCCTCGCACTTTCTTCGGATTTCTTCAAACAGCTCGGCGAATTGTTCGGCGAATTCGGGACGGATATCCGGGAATTTGCTGGAAATCAGCTTCTCCAGATTTTCCCTGGTGATCACCGGCATATGAATGACGGCAAACCGGGAGGCCAATGCCTCATTCAGCTCACGGGTTCCGGCATACCCATAATTCATCGTCCCGATAAAACGGGTCGATTCTGCCAGCGTGATTCGCTCATATCCGGGAACATCGATCACGCGGCGGAAATCGAGAGCCGCATGGAGCACCGCAAGGGACTCATTTTTTGCCATATTGATTTCATCCAGGACGCCAAAGCCGCCTTCTTCCGCGCAGCGGGTGATCGGTCCCTTGCGCAGGCGCACCGCCCCATTCTCAAAGGTATCTGTACCGATCAGAGACGCCGCATCGGTGTTGATGTAGAAGGAGACATCCCATTCCGGGCGGCCGAATGCCGCTGACAGACCGAGTGCGAGAACGTTCTTTCCCGTTGCTTTCGGACCGTCCAGAAGCAGGTTCTCACCGGAAAGAAGCGCCGTGGCCGCCTGCTCCCAGATCTCCCTGCCATAGTACATATACATCGGAGTAGGGATACGATTCTGTACCTTCTCATTTACTTTGTAATAGGAACGAAATTGCTCGATTTCCCGGAGAATCCGCTCCGAAACGCCTTCTTTCCTCAGAAATTCCAGAATATTATTCTCCATGCCAGATCCTTTCCGACGACAGAACCGCAGTCACAATTCCAAACAGAGTATATACCAATGGCAGGCCAGGAATTCCGATGGCCGCACCTTTCCTTCTGCGTTTCGCGTCGATGATGTGAATACAGCCGGGTGATTGCTCACCCGGCTGAATCGGACACATATTCAGTTGCAGATGACTGTAATCCAGGCCGTCAAAGCTTCCTCTTCGCTTACTTCTGAGCGGCAGCGGCTCTCTTCTTTCCGGTCAGAAGGACGATCACGATGAGCACAGCCGTGAAGACGGCGGAAACACCGTAAGCAGCTCCCCAGGGAAGGTTGAAGCCGATCTTCTGCTGCATGATATAAGAGCAGGTGACGAACGAATAGAAGATCAGCGGGATAATGGGCATCCACGCATACTTTGACTTACGGTTCATGAACATCCAGATCGTGATGCAGGACAGTGCGAACAGGGACAGCGTCTGGTTGGACCATGCGAAGTATCTCCACAGCGTGTTGAATCCGTTGCTGTCAAACTTTGCCCAGATCAGGATGATGTAGACAAGCATGAAGATCGGAGCCGCAAGAGCCAGCCGCTTGGCATTGTTGTTCTGCTTCAGATGGAAGATATCAGAGATCTGAAGGCGGAGTGCACGCAGAGCGGTATCACCGGAAGTGATCGGGAGAACGATGACACCGATCATAGCGATCATGCCGCCGACCGGACCAAGCAGGTTCTTGCAGACAGCGCCGACAACCGACGTAGCAGAAACCTGAGTCAGCTCACCGCCGACGTTCATCATGTAGTGCCATGTTCCGTCGACAAACTGCATCGAAACGCCGCCGTTCTCCGCACCGAGTGCGATGATTCCCATCGTACCGGCAGCCCAGACCATCGCGATGAATCCCTCAAGGATCATCATGTTGTAGAAGGTCATGCGGCCGTCTTTCTCACTCTTCAGGGTACGGGAGATCAGAGCAGTCTGCGTGGAATGGAAACCGGACAGGATTCCGCAGGCAACGGTGACGAAGAAGATCGGGATGAAGTGACCATTCTTGAAATAGTCGCCATACGCGAATGCGGGAACATTCCAGTTGTTCCAGACTTCAACCAGGCTGTAGCCCTTGATGAACATTCCGAAGAAGATTCCCAGAGCAGAGAGAACGAGGATGCAGCCGAAGATCGGGTAGATCCGGCCGATGATCTTATCGATCGGGAAAACCGTAGCAATCAGGTAATACACGAAGATGACCGAGTAGATTACCCAGGTGCTGACTGCGGTAGGCTTACCGCTGAATCCGAAGACCTGCGTCGAAGCGATATCACCAGGCGTGTAAATGAACACAGCGCCTACGAGGAGCAGAAGCACGGAGAGGAAGATCGCGTACAGATAGTACACACCCTTATTCGTGTATTTCTTGATCATATCGGGCATCTGGCTTCCGCCGTCACGCGTGCAGATCATTCCGGACATGTAGTCGTGCATGGCACCGCCGATGACATTGCCGATCGGGATGGTCAGGAATGCGATCGGTCCGAACAGGATACCCTGAATCGGTCCAAGGATGGGGCCGGTACCTGCAATGTTCAGCAGGTTGATCAGGCTGTTCTTCCAGGTTTTCATCGGTACATAATCAACGCCGTCCTGCTTCGTATAAGCAGGAGTCTCGCGGTCATCGGGTCCGAAGACATGCTCACAGAACTTACCGTAGAGCAGGCCGCCTCCGATCAGGATGACGAGTCCAATGATGAATGTAATCATTGTAACAATACTCCCTTTCTGTTTTACTTGCTACCATACGATATTAATATACCGAATGGAAGGAACTGAATATAGTCAACGAATATAATAGTACAGAGCTAATAGAAAAGCAAGTTTTTTTTAATGAAAATTTTAGTTTTAGCCCGGATAATTTTACCGCATTGGAAATACCTTCGGATCAGAAATCATAGAGACCCGCTTCCTGAAGAAGCTGCATCGCGCGCTCCTTATCCTCCTCGGCAACTTCGATCTCGTAATTCAGCCGGTCAATCCGGCCCATCTTGCCATAATCTCTGGGATCCATCTTCGCGCCACAGCCGACCGGCGGCATCTCATTGTCATAGCTTCCGGAGGCGAACCGGATGCCATTCTCCTTCAGCAGCTCCTTGGCCTTCTTCCAGCCATCCTTATCCTTCCGCTCAAAGATCAGTGCTCTCTTGGTAAACAGTCCTAGCATGACTCATGTCTCCTTTCATCCAGACGGTTGTCAACCGCCGGGAATATCACC
This sequence comes from uncultured Lachnospiraceae bacterium, assembly GCA_902796405.1. GTDB lineage: Bacteria > Bacillota > Clostridia > Lachnospirales > Lachnospiraceae > UBA3305. Next base: position 10,190 of record CADBOY010000015.1, read on the forward strand.
GGCAGCCCCTTGTACGGAAAAAGGGATGCCCCGGCGGGACATCCCTTCACTTTCCTCTGGCGCGGTCGTTCTCTGATACCGTCTTCCTCGTCTGCAGATTATCTCGCGTCGCCGTTCTGGTCCACGTCCTTCATGCTCAGATTGACGCGGCCCATATGATCGACTTCAATTACCTTCACCGTCACAGTGTCACCGATATTCACAACGTCTTCCACGCGGTTGACATGGCGCTTCGCCAGCTTCGAGATGTGCACCATACCATCCTTGCCCGGGCAGAGCTGGACAAATGCTCCGAAATTCATGATGCGAACCACCTTGCCGGTGAAGACCTGGCCAACCTGCACGCCGTTGACAATGGTATTAATGATGCTGATCGCCTTGTCGATCTTCGCCTGGTCGGTGCCGCAGACTGAGCAGCTGCCATCCTCGGCGATATCGATCTGCGTGCCGGTCTCCTCGATGATCTCATTGATCACCTTGCCCTGCTTGCCGATCACATCGCCGATCTTATCCGGATCGATGGAGATCTGACTGATCTTCGGCGCATACGGGCTGAGCTCATGGCGCGGCTCACTGATGACCGGTGCCATGACATCGTCCATGATATGAATTCTCGCCTCTCGCGTTCTGGTCAGCGCATCGTGAATGATATTCTTAGTCAGGCCATGAATCTTTATATCCATCTGAATCGCCGTAATCCCCTTGTGGGTTCCGGCGACCTTGAAGTCCATATCTCCGAAGAAATCCTCAAGTCCCTGAATGTCGGTCAGGACCAGATAATCGTCATCGGTCTCTCCGGTCACCAGGCCAACGGATATACCGGCTACCATCGACTTGATCGGCACACCGGCTGCCATCAGAGACAGGCAGGACGCGCAGACCGAAGCCTGGGAAGTGGATCCGTTGGATTCCATCGTCTCGGAGACGGTACGGATCGTGTAAGGGAACTCTTCCGCCGAAGGAATAACCGGAAGCAGGGCTCTCTCCGCAAGCGCACCATGACCGATCTCACGGCGTCCCGGTCCGCGGGACGGCTTGGTCTCTCCTACTGAATAGGACGGGAAATTATAGTGATGAATATATCTCTTGCTGGTGACATTCTCATCCAGACCCTCAATCTTCTGCGCCGCCGACAGAGGGGCAAGCGTGCAGGCATTCAGAATCTGAGTCTGCCCTCTGGTGAACATGGCGGAACCATGCGCGCGCGGCAGGAGATCAATCTCTGCTGCCAGGGGCCGGATCTGATCAATCTTACGGCCGTCAGGACGCTTGTGCTCCTTCAGGATCATGCGGCGAACCGTCTTCTTCTGATACTGATACAGCGCTTCTCCCACGGATCCTACCCACTCGGGATGCGACTCGGCATAGCGCTCCTCCAGTTTCTCCTGGATGGCGGCGATATTGGCGTCTCTCGTCTGCTTGTCGTCCGTAAAGACAGCCTGTTCCATCTCCTCATCGGTGACAAAGGCCGTCATATCTGCCCAGAGCTCCGGTGCAACGACACAGCGAATATAGTCATGCTTCGGCTTTGCATTCTCCGCCACGATGGTATCGATAAATTCGATAATCTGATGATTCACCTCGTGAGCCTTCTGGATCGCCTCAAACATCACATCCTCAGGGACTTCATTCGCTCCAGCCTCGATCATAATCACCTTTTCCCGCGTAGATGCAACGGTGAGGGCAAGATCCGAGAGCTGTTTCTGGTCATTCGTCGGATTGATGATGAACTTTCCGTCGATCAGCCCGATCTGGGTTC
>CADBOY010000016.1 GCA_902796405.1 uncultured Lachnospiraceae bacterium
CACCCGGCTGCTCAGGGTAAATGTCTGTCCCGCGCTGAGATACCTTCCTGACGCGCTGCGCACCGTATAATAGGCGCCATTCCGGTTCAGCGTCCAGAGCTGCTCACTGGAGCTTCCCTGCTTCGCGAGGATTGCTCCGCCGTCCCTTTCCGTAAGGTACCACCCGGTGGATACCGAGCGGATGCGGTAGCGGTCCGGCGTATCGCACTGCAGGATGAGTCGTGCCGCCTTCCCGTTCTTTTCTGACAGAGTGAGCGAACTTCCTGCTGCTGACGTATAGTGGTTCAGCGCGGAAGCAGGCCGCATTGTATAAGTGCCATCAGACACGATCTGTTTCGGCGTTCCGTCATACTCGATGACATTGCCGCCGATGCGCACATCCGACGCGCGGACCCAGCCGATCCGGTCAGCTTTTCCCCAGGGAAACAGCATCTGGTACCAGGCGCCGGACTTTCCGATGATTTCCACCGGGACGTATTCCCTGCTGGTCAGCCATTTTCTGCCGCCCTTGGTGTGGTAGATGACTACCTTGTGGCGGATCGTCGCCGTCTTTGCGATATATTCCGGTTTGGCGAGAAATGCCTGAGGCTGGAACCAGCCGGTATGCTTCTCGCCGGCCGTCACATAGCTTCCATAATAATATCCATTCTCCTCCTGGCTCAGTGTGATCATCAGGCCGGCTGCCGGAACGGTTTCCGCCTTCTGTCTGCCTTCGGAATCAGAGAATACCTGAACCGTCTTCTTCGCGCAGGAGTAAACGGTGACATTCCTCGTCTCCAGCCCGGTGAGCACGGCGGCGCGGCCGGATGCTGGAAACAGGAACAGCACCATCAGTGCCAGAAACGGCAGAATCCACCGGTGAATGTGCACTCTCTTCTCTCTCATCATTATCCCTCTTTCACCCCTTCTCGCTGCTCTTGCTGATCCCGCGCCAGCGATGTGGTAACCCGGCGCTTTTCCGCCATGCGGGATGACCTGTCACCGGTTTCCAACATGATGTCGAAACCGATCCGAACCCTCCGCCGTGCGGGAGGACCGCAAAGAAAGCGATAATACATTTTATCCTAATACATTCTTAACATTAATGCAACATATTGCGAGAAGCCGCCGGCATTTGGCATACCCTCGCTTCGGTAAGAGTAAACACCACTTTGATAAGAGGGCTTTTCAGCGTGGAAATAAACTTTACACTTCAGCACTTGTTTCTCCGACTTGTTTCTCTGCCCTTGTTTTTCTGCCATACGCCGCACAGCTCCGGCAGCGCAGATCCGATGTTCAAAGGAAGGATGGCGATTCGGGCGAACACAGCAGGAACCGGGGCACGTATGCCGGGGCGGGCAAATCTTTTCTTCCATTGTGTTATCAATTATGTTAGATTTTTTATATGTCCAAGTAGAATACACCTGCACTGTCTGCCAGACAGCAGAAAGGAGCACACGATGAAAGGGAGCAGAAAGGGAAAACGAGCAGGCGCAGCCGTCCTGGCGGCCGGCATCCTGCTCACCAGCGCCATACCGGCTCTGGCATCCACCTACAAGGCCAACCAGGCCGTTGATACCACGATGACATTTAAAAATCTCTCTTTTGTGGCAAGGCAGTATCGAGTCGGATATGACTACCAGTACAAACTGCTCATGACCAAAAACGGGAAGACATCCACCATCGCCACACGGACAACCTGTGCCTTCGTCTCGAATGGCTCCGTTCTGTACTACGTAAAGCGCGGAAAATCCCCTACCCAGGATTATTCCTTCAAGAACACCATCTACCGCTATTCCGTAAAGACCGGAAAGAAAACCCGCCTCACGTCCGGCAAGGACTACACTGTTGTACAGGCCAGCAAGAACTACCTTTATATGGGAAATGACGAAAATGCAGATGGAGTCCGGCTCTACGCATATAATCTGAAGACAAAGAAGAAGCGGTTCATGCGCAGCACCGCGGGTACCGTCTGCGTCGGGAAGACGCGTGTGGCTGCCGGCACCAACAGCGGCGCAGTGGGGAATTACCCGATCTATTCCTTCATGTTAAGCGGCACAGGCCGAATCAAGATGGCAACCGGCATCCTGCTGAAAGCAAAGGGAAATCAGGTCTACTATTACCGGTACCAGAACTCGGGAAAGTTCCGTGTCTACTGCTGTGACTGGAAGGGAAAACACAAGAAGGCCGTAACCGGATGGGTGAATGAGATCCCCGCAGAGTACCTGCGGAGCTGACCGGCAGGCGGACTGGCCTGTAAATGATAATCTGGCTGCTGAATGGCAGGCCGAATACCTGAACAATCAGCGAATGGCGTTCTGGCTGCTGAATAACAGGTTGAATACTGACCGGCCAGCGCATGGCGTTCCGGCTGCTGAATAACCGGCCAAACGACGCTAAAAGGGGATGTCCGCAAGGGCATCCTCTTTTTTACAGTCCGAGGAGCGTACTGCATCATTTCCGGTGGTGGCCAGAATCCGCATGATATCTTATCTTCCTGCGGGCATCCGCTTTTCTGTAAACATCAGCGCATCCGGAGCGATTCCGGCAATGGCTAAGCCTGTTATTATACCATATATTTTGTAATTTTCAATATCTGATTTGCATAATCTTATTCTTCAGACTGCTGCTCATATTCTTGCGAAATTTCGGATATTTAAGGTCGATTCTCATCTGTTCTCTGTCATATAATGATGAAAGGACGGCAAAGTATGCCGTTCTGTTCCAGAGATCACCGCCGGCCGCGGGGACCAGACCGCGGAACCGGCATCCATAAAGAAGCAGGAGGAAACTATGGCAGTCAACAAGCTACTGGAGGAAAAACAGAGTAATCTGATCCATACGCTGAACCGGGAAGAACCGAAGTCCGTTCCCAGCCTGATCACCTCGAGCTGCGCTCAGGTGGCATGGACCGGTCAGAAGGTCACAGACATCATCTATGATCCGGACAAATACGTGAAAGCCATGACGGATGTCTATGGCGAGATGTGGGTGGACGGGAATATCTTCTCCGCCACCATGTTTACCCCGAGAAAGCCGGCAATGTTCCCGAACGCACAGAACAAATTCGGACCGGACGGCGTGACGCCGGAGCATGTCCAGCGCTCCCCGATGAAGGACGATGAGTACGATCTGTTCAACAAGGATCTCCTGGGATACATCCGCAACGTCATTCTGCCCCGCATGCATCCGGAATTCTACAGCGACCCGGAGCACGCGCGCGAGGCACTGAAGGTCATCGCCGAGGACTCCGCTTACTGCATGGTCACCCTGATGAACAAGCAGACGGAAGTCTGCCGCGACAAATACGGCATCACCGATGTCGTGACATTCGCGGACAACTGGGAGAACCCTCTGGACTCGCTGTTTGACCGCTTCCGCGGATTCCGCGGGACCCTGACGGATCTGCGCCGCCATCCGAAGGAAGTAAAGCAGGCACTGGATACCATCTGGAACACGTTCACTCTCCCGGCCATCTCCCGCCCGCTGATCGGAGGCGGAAAGATGCCTTACGCCTGCCAGATGGCGCACATTCCGGCCTACCTCAGCCCGAAGCAGTTCGATGAACTGTACTGGCCGTATGAGAAGAAACTCATCGAGCGCGTCGCTGACCAGGGCGGCAAATCCTACATCATGATCGAAGGCCACTGGAAGAATGTATGGCATCATTTCCTGGATGTGCCGAAGGACAGCTGCATTCTGCATGTCGACGACGATGATCTGTTCGATGCTTACAAAGAGCTCGGACAGCATCAGATCATCATGGGCGGCGTAAGAATGGCCGACATCCGGACGAAGAAACTGGACGATCTGAAAGATCAGATTAAAAAGATGATCGATACCTGCGCTCCCGGCGGCGGCTATTTCTTCGCCACCGACAAGGCGTGGATCGCGCCCGGCGACGTCAATCAGACGCTGATCGACGTATTTAACTTCGCTCATGACTACTCCACGAAGCACTGAGCAAGCCTCAGTGGCCGGGCCAGCGTCAGCCGGAAGGTAAATCCGGGAAGAAAATCTGGAAGGCAAGTCCGGCGGACAGGCGTTAGACAGAGAAATAAATGACAGCACACGGCCGCGGAAAGCGGCACGGAGGATCCAAGATATGGCTGAAACCAACGAAAAACAGGAAGAGAAAGATTATGGCAAATACCTGGATGACCGGGTAAAAGAAGTTCTTGCCGATAAGGACTGGGCTCTGCCGAAGGAAATGAGAGAGATGTTCCTCGGCAAGGGACTGGAGTGGAGCATGCTCTTCATCTGAGCGGCCGTAGCAAAGCCAGCAGCAGAAACCGATTCACCGCAGAGGACGGGCAGATGATCCCAGGCAGGTCTGCCCGCCCGCAGCAGATAATCGTAATCCGATCTGCCCCTATGCAGCAAATGATACCTTACCGATCTGCCCACTCGCGGAGGAATACTCCAGGCATAGATGTTGCCGCGGGCAGCCGATTCCGTACCGATCTGTGCGACAGATCAGATTCAGTGAGATAGAAGGAGTAATTCAATGAAATACGATAATATCAAAGAAGCCATGCAGGAGCTGG
>CADBOY010000017.1 GCA_902796405.1 uncultured Lachnospiraceae bacterium
AACTTCTCTGCCAGATTGATCAGCTGAAGGTAGACTTCCGTACGATCATCAGCCTTATTCAGATTATTGAGCAGCTTTTCAATTAAAACGCCAACTGCCTTACGCTCAGCGGCATGAGCCAGCTTTCCGTTTGCCATGATATTTCCTCCTGGACCGGCGGCGCCGCACGGCGCTGCCTGAATTTATACATTATCCCAATCTGCGTTAGATTATAAAAGACATATTGCACTGGTTCAACCAACAAACAGTGCCTTCTGTTCGAATCAAAGCGCTGACGTATAAATTATCACAGATTTGAGTTTCCCGTCAACCGAATTTCAGGATTTTCCCAGAAAGTCAGGCGTTTTGACCCGATTGGGACTGTAACGATTTCGATATATCACAAAGGATCAGGCCCCGGTGGCTGTATCATGGCCAGGAAGTTCATCCGAAGATCATTCATCCAGACGCTCCCGGTTTCTGCTGAACTTTTCCGCGTACTTTCTTGCTCTTTTCTTCCGGCGATGTTCGCGCAGAAGATATCGGAACACAACATACAGACTCACCGCAACCGCCACGAAGTAGCCAAGTGCCCCGAGCGCGGGAATGCCGAGAATCTGCGGCATCATATCCGTGGTGCAGATGATGCTGGAACTGATGAACAGGCCGGCCAGGCAAAGCCCGATCACAAGATTTCGGACCAGATGATGCAGCAGAGCGGTCAGTGAATCCGAAGAATGCAGATCCAGATTGATTCTCGTCTGTCCCTTCTGATATTCCCGGAGAATCTTCCCGGCCAGCGTCGGCAGTTCGATGAGGTCTTTGGCGGAAAGGTAAATCTTCATGCCCTCCGTCTTCAGCTCCTGCTTCAGATTCTCCCTCGTGAAGAGCTGCTGCCGCATGCGGTTTACAGCAATGTCCATGATGCTGATATCCGGGCTCAGATCCAGCAGCACTCCTTCCAGCTGAGTCAGGCCGCGTGCCAGCATGGTCAGGCCATGTGGCATCGTCATCCCGTTCTTCTTCATGATTTCCATAAGGTCCTGCATGATTGCCGCGATGTCGATATTGCCCAGCTCCGCATCAAAATACGTGCCCATCAGATCCTTGAGATCCTGATACAGACGGCTGCGGTTCGGTTCTCCGCGGAACTCTCCGAGTCCCATCACAGCATCCTGAACCCGGCTGGTATCATTTGCCGCAATGCCCTGAACTGCCTGCGTGATCAGCTCGCGGTCCCGGTCCGTCAGCCGGCCCATCATCCCCATGTCCATCCAGACAATCTTACCGCCGCGAATACAAACATTGCCGGGGTGCGGGTCTGCATGGAAGAAGCCGTCATCCATCACCTGCTTCATGAAGTTATCGACCAGCTTGGTGCCGATCTCCTCGAGGTCATAGCCATGTTCAAGAAGCTGTTTTCTGTCATCCACCGCGAATCCGTCGATGTACTCCATCACCAGCACCTGTTCCGTTGTATATCTGCGGTACAGCCTGGGCACATAGAAATACTTTATATCACGGTTGCGCTCGGCGAATTCCTCCATGTTCGCGGCTTCCTGAAGGAAATTCATCTCCTCCTGCGCGACCACCCAGAGTTCGTCGAGTATCATGTCGAGATTCAGTGTTTCCCGGATCCGGACAGAAGGAATCAGACGGACAGCGCGGTGCATCAATGTGATGTCCTGCTTCATCGTCTCATAGATGCCGGGGCGCTGCACCTTGACCACCACTTCGCTGCCATCCCGAAGCCGCGCCCGGTGCACTTGGGCAATGGAGGCAGAACCCAGCGGTTTCGGATCGATCCACTCGAAGATCTCGTCCCAGGCCGTGCCATAGGAATTACCGATCACCTGCAGAACCTCTGAAAATGGCATCGGGTCCACGTCGGAGCGCAGTTTCATGAGCTCATCGCAGTATTCCTTCGGAAGAATATCCGACCGTGTGGACATGATCTGGCCGAGCTTGATATAGGTAGGACCGAGATCCACCAGGATCTCCCGCAGTTTCACTGGCGTAATGCCGTGCATGATCCCGTGCGCCCTCAGGATGGATGTGATCTCGCTGAGCCGGGAACGAGCACCGGCCGGAGAGGATTTCCCCTGCTCAGGTGCATTCCTCTCCGGCCGGTTCATGGTGGATTCGGATGGCTTCTTTCTTTCATCAGAAGCCGCCGTCTTCTCATCACTCATTCTTGTCTTCTTCCGCTTTCTCGCCTTCCGCTGTCTTTGCGCCGACCGCGTTCAGCAGATTCTTCAGCGTGTCAAGCTGTTCTGCCGTCATGCCGTTTAATATCTCGCTGACATCCTTCCGCGTTTCTTCTTCGGTCTCCGGCTTTTTCTCCTTCTCTGCTTTCTTCTCTTCTGCGGCGTGCTTCAGCTCCTCATTCAGAGCCTTCCCCTGCTCTACCGTCAGTTCTCCCTTCTCCACCAGACGGCCAAGAACCTCTGAGGTCTTCTCGCCGGTGATAGCTGCCGCTCCGATCCCCGCAAGAATCACTTTCTTCAGTCCATCTCCGATCTTATCCATGACAAACCTCCTTCTGCGCGGATCCTGTCTCCACGCGGTTTTGCTAAGTTATTCATCTGGCAGCCAGGCATGCCGTCAGTTTCGGCAGGAAGATCATCAATCCAATAATCGCTGCCATGATCGCCGCAATCAGCACAGCTCCGGCTGCTGTGTCCTTTGCCCTCTTGGCCAGCGGCTTCCGCTCTTTCGTCACAAGATCAACCACAGACTCCAGGGCGGTATTGACCAGCTCGAGCGACATGACCAGGCCAAACAGGATGAGACATATCATCCACTCCTGCGGGGATATTCGCAGAAGAATCCCCGCAGCAACAACCAGCGCAGCGACTGTGCAGTGAATCTTCATATTGCGTTCCTGACGGATGCAAGTGAAAATCCCCTGAAATGCATAGCTGAAGTTCTTCCACAGAGGAGATTTTTTCTGACTTTTCAATGGATCACCGTCTTCCTGAGCAGATATTCTGATTATACATCATCTTTTTATGATAATCTACGGATGATCCGCAAACACATCAAATTATATTTGCATGTTTTGATGGTAGTTTTTATAATCAGATTCGTACTTATTATCTTCCACAGGATACTGCCGGTCCAGCTTTTCCTCTGTCCAGAACCGGAATCAAATACACTGATTCCATTACCACGGAATACCCGGCAGCGCAGAAGTATTCTGCCCTGTACCATAACAACAAAGGGGAATTCAAGATGAAAAAGAGGAATCACTTCCGTATACTGGCTGCATCCGTTGTCACGATTGCGGCAGCCGGCGCTGCCCTCTCCCTGTACCCCGCACCGGCCATCGCCGCGCCTCGTCCAGGCAGAGTGAAGCAGCTTGCACCGACATCCATCAAAAACAGCTCCGTCAGGATCCACTGGAAAACCGTGAAAAATGCGTCCGGATATCAGGTGTCCTGGAGAAAAATCAGCACTGCGGGAAAGGCCGGAAGCTGGAAGCAGAAAAAGGTTGCCGGAAAGAAGAAATCCTCTCTCACCGTTAAGAAACTGTCCGCCAACACAAGATATCAGTTCCGCGTCCGCGCAGTCGGCCGGAAGAACAAAACAGGTAAGTGGTCCAAAATCCGGCTCGTCCGCACGTCTGCTAAGATTCGCCTGACTGCACCAAAGGTCACCGCCGCACATGCCCGCGGACTTACGGGATACAAGCTGAACTGGACGCCGGTCTCCGGCGCATCCTCCTATCAGATTGCCATTCGGAGGAGCAGCAAGAAATGGGACACCCATACGGTCTCTGCATCCGCCACATCCGGAACCTTCTCGAAGGATCTGGCATCCTCTGCCTCATACTCTATCCGGATTCGCGCCAGGTTCGGCAAAACATACGGCCCCTGGTCAGCCACAGCCAAGTTCACTACTTTATCACGCGCACAGATTCGCCGGATTCTGATCCGTTTCCTGGACGGAAAATCACAGGGGAGCTTTCAGAGACCTGAGAATATCGACTGGACCAACCCCGGGAACGATTATTCTCTGAAGGTCTTCCGTCTGGTTCTGGATCACTATGGCCTTGGAAATAACGGCAAGTGGTACGGGTATCATATCGGTGATGGATCCATCGTGAAGATGAAAAAACAGTATGAGGTTTATGATTATCTGGTCGATAAACTGGAGTCGGTCAATAACTACACCGATGCCAATGCGGATGCCAATGCCCTGATCGCCAAATATGATACACAGATCCAGAACGAGATCTGCAACGTGGATCAGACGATATCACAGAATCAGGACATCATTGACCAAGCGCTGAGCGACAGCACCTTCCTGAAGATTCCCGACTTCATCACCTCCATGAACCGGGACCGCGCGAATTCCACCAACGCGAAAGGTGCCGTACCGGCAGTGAAAATCGATTACAACATGACAGCAGATGCCATTTATAATCTGGCCTATGTTACGCAGCGTATCAAG
>CADBOY010000018.1 GCA_902796405.1 uncultured Lachnospiraceae bacterium
GCGCTTTAACTGCTGGAATCTCGAGGAAATCTCCCGGATGCAGCCTGGCACAACGCTGGGAGCGCTGAACCGGATGGAGTATCGTCCGCTGGAAGGCTTTGTCGCTGCACTTACACCGTTCAACTTCACCTCGATTAGTGGAAATCTTGCGGCTGCCCCGGCTGTCGCCGGCAATGTGGTTGTATGGAAGCCATCTACGACGGCTTCTCTGGCGAGTTATTATTTCATGAAGGTCCTGATGGAAGCTGGTCTGCCGGATGGCGTGATCAACTTTGTCCCCAGCCGCGGAAGAGATTTCTCCCGTTTTGTTCTCACAGATTCCCGGCTGGCGGGATTCCACTTCACCGGCTCGACCGAGGTGTTCAATTCGGTGTGGAAAGAGGTCGGCGGCAACATCGATCGTTACCACACCTATCCTCGCCTGGTTGGAGAGACCGGAGGCAAGGACTTCATCTTTGTCGATCCCAGCGCCAATGCGGACGCTGTTGTGTCGGGAATCACCCGGGCTGGCTTCAGCTATGCCGGTCAGAAGTGCTCCGCTGCTTCCCGGGTATACATTCCGGCTTCCCGGTGGGAAGAGATCCGCTCGAAGCTGCATGAAGCGATGCAGCTGAGCCATGCCGGAGACATCCGGGATGCGTCGGCGTTCTGCAATGCGGTGATCGACCGGTCTTCCTATGACCGGATCCGCGAATACATTGAGTACGCATCAAACAGCAGTGATGCGGAGATTCTGGAAGGCGGACACTGCGATGATACGGAAGGGTATTTCATTCAGCCGACGGTTATCCTGGCGAAGGATCCTCTTTTCCGCACGATGATCGAGGAGATCTTCGGGCCGGTAGTCACCATCTACGTTTACGAGGACGAAAAGGAAGATGAGGCACTGGAGCTGTGCGACACCAGCACGAAGTATGGCCTTTCCGGTGCTATATATGCACAGGACCGTGCGGCGATAGAAAAGCTGTCCACCGTACTGTCTCAGGCGGCAGGTAATTTCTACATCAATGAGAAGCCGACCGGAGCCGTTGTCGGACAGCAGCCATTTGGCGGTGCGCGTGCGTCGGGAACCAATGACAAGGCAGGTTCCTGGACCAATATGATGCGCTGGCTCAGCCCTCGCGCCATCAAGGAAGTTCTCACACCGGATACCGGGATCCTGATGCCGCATATGATTTCGAATGCGGAACAAAACTGACCGTATAAAGTGACGATTGAGCTTAGCACAGTCAGCCGCAGGAAAATTGCTGGTCAGATGGTATGGACTAATCAAAGGGAATACCGATTGGGCAGAACGGGGTTGACCGCTGGGAAAACGTCGATTATCATGAGGACAGATGCAGGCTGCTGCATCTGCCCTTTTTAAATTGTCATACCAGGATGAGAGCGGAGAGGGGGGAAGAACGGACATGCATTACGGAAATATCAAGAAGACGGATATTGCTGACGGCCCTGGCGTGCGGGTCTCTCTGTTTGTCTCGGGATGTACGCATCACTGCCGCGGCTGCTTTCAGCCGGAAACCTGGTCAGAGAATTATGGATGGCCATTCAGCGAGGATGTGCAGGAAGAGGTTCTGGAAGCGCTCTCCCCGGTCTATATTGCTGGCCTGACCCTGCTGGGAGGAGAACCATTCGAACCGGACAACCAAAGGGCGCTGGTGCCTTTCCTTCGCCGGGTCAGGGAACGGTTCCCGGAGAAAACGATCTGGAGCTACAGCGGCTATCTGTGGGAGGAACTCACCGGAAGAGAGAGAGGAACCGGCCGCGCTCGCTGTGAGGTGACGGATGAGATGCTGTCACTGATTGATGTGCTCGTGGATGGCGAGTTCATGGAGGATCTTCGGAATCTCAGCCTGAAATTCCGCGGCTCATCCAATCAGAGAATCATCGAGGTGCCGGAGAGTCTTGTGGAAGGCGAGATTGTGCTCTCCGGGCTGAATGAGTTTCATTAAGCCAGGTATGTGAGCTGCGTCTTTGCTGCTTTTTCATCTTTTTGCCATTTGTGAATTTGAATGACCTATTGTTATCGACGATGAAAGCGGATCTACGAACGGGAACAGGTCCGCTGTCTTCTCCCTGTCAGGAGCAACATGAAATCGAATTGCGATTACTGCCTGTATTATGAGTATGATGAGGACTATGACTGTATGGAATGCAGCATGGAACTGGATGAAGACGAGATGGAGCACTATCTGAGGGGAGAATACCGGGAGTGCCCCTACTTTATCATGGGCGATGAATATCGGATCGTTCGGAAACAGGTCTGATCTTCGAAAAAAGCGGTTGACAAGAACCACTTTCCTTGCTATATTAAACAAGTGCTCAAAAACAATATGAGATGCGCGAGTGGCTCAGTGGTGGAGTATCGCCTTGCCAAGGCGGGGGTCGCGGGTTCGAATCCCGTCTCGCGCTCGTGAGAAGTCCTGTTTCCATGACGGGACTTTTTTCTTTGCCTTCTTCAGCAAATCCTTGCTGGCATAACGATACGCCAGATCTGTTCGGATTTTTCATCCTTTATTCTTTGTCTTCTTCAGCAAATCCTTGCTGGCAAAACGGAACGTCAGATCTGTTCGAATATCTCATTTTTGCAGAATCCTTTTCTCGTATCCCCCACTGGGGCTTCTGTGCATTCTTTCTGTTCTTTATAATAGGAAAAGCACAACATGTGCAGTATCTTAGCATGTGCGGCACTTCGCTTCATGACATTTCGTGAAGATCATGATCTGGCTGTTGCCGGCCGGATATAAGCAGAATATTTCGAAGAATTTATTCTTCTCCAGCATAAACCCATGCGTCCGCTGATCCGGAGCCTGGAGAAAACGCCATCTGCCCCTCAGAAGGGAAGAGGCGGAATCCGAAGGAGAACGTTTGATGTACGATGATCAAAATCTTGAGAATCTGACCTTGAAACCAGTATTTTCCGAAAAGACGGGAAACGGAGCGAAGGACCTGACCGGCGATTCTGCCTTGACGGGTGCACGGACCGGGTCTTCTTCGGATGTGGTCCTTGATGGCCTGAAATCATACTGGGATGAGCGGTCAGTGACTTATTCGGAACAGAACATGGAGGAGATGGACGGCTGGCAGCGGGAAGTCTGGAGAAAACTGATCCTGGAGAACGCGCCGGCGGGTGAGTCTCTTCATGTCCTCGACGTCGGGACCGGCCCTGGATTCTTCGCGATCAACCTCGCGCTGGCCGGGCATACGGCGGTTGGCGTTGACGTCACAGAAGAGATGCTAAGCCATGCGATGCGGAATGCGCAGGCATACGGTGCCAATGCGATATTTGAGAGCTATGATGGAAGACATCTTCCATTTGATGATGAATCATTCGATCTTGTGATCTCACGCAATGTCATGTGGAATCTGGAAGATCCGGAAGGCGCACTGGCCGAGTGGAAACGCGTGCTGAAGCCCGGCGGCCGTATCGTGTATTTCGACGCAAACTGGTATTTGTATCTGTTTGATGAAGAGAAACGCCGGCTTCATGAGGAAACGCATCAGCATATGAAAGAAGCGGGAATTGAGTATCATCATGCTTCCCTGAACGCAAAGCGGACTCATGATCTGGAGCGGATCGCGATGCGTCTTCCGCTTTCTCCGGTTTACCGTCCGGAATGGGATGCCGAGGCCGTACGGCGGGCCGGCATGGACATCATCCGGATTGAGCCGGATCTCAACAGCATCATTTACCGTGGAGCCGATCAGTTGCATTACAGCGACATGCCGGAATTCATGGTCTGTGCACAGAAGCGATAAAGCATCCGGCACGGCAGAAAATAACGAAAGACAGGCCCGGAACCGAAAATTTGTTCGATTCCGGTTGCCTGTCTTTTTTGGTTACGTTATAATCGGATTCAGTATCTGTGCAGGGCCTGTCGGCGCTGAGAACGCCATATATAGCGCTGCGCGGATGTTATGTGCAGAGATTTGATGCCAGGCTGCTGCGCGCTGCCAGGCTGATGCGCTCGCATGCCGCCGTCTGGATACGAAGCAGCCAGTGTCTGGCATTGTGTAACGAACCGCAATAGGAGCAAGAGGAGAGATGACGGACCTTCTGGAGGGATGCAGCAAATCACAGCGGGAAGCCATAACCGCGACCGAAGGGTATATTCGCGTTGTGGCGGGGGCCGGATCGGGGAAAACGAGAGCCCTCACACATCGATTTGCCTATCTCGTGAATGAGATCGGCATCCTGCCCGGCAACATCCTCTGCGTCACATTTACGAACAAGGCCGCAAATGAGATGCGGCAGAGAATCCACAGCCTGACAGGAGATGATGATACCGGTTACATCTGCACGTTCCACAGCTTCTGCGTCTCCGTTCTGCAGGAGGACAGCCACGCGGTCGGGTATCCGAAGAGTTTTCTGGTTCTGGATAATTCCGATATCGACCAGATGCTGCGCGTGATCTATGAGGAACGGGGCCTGAACCTGCGCGATATGACGTTCAGTTCCGCGCGCGATATGATTGAGGTTCTGAAGACCGTACAGCGGCCGGCTTATTACGAAGACATGATCGCGATGTCACTGGAGGACCTGGAGAAGAAGTACCGGAACGCCGTCACGGTGCAGGATATCATATTCTACGGCTATCTGTACCAGGAGAAGAAGTGCTTTGGCCTGGATTACAATGATCTGATCGTGTTTACTCTTCACATCTTCTCCCATCATCCGGAGATCCGCAGCAAATGGCAGCGCCGGCTGGAATATATCATGATCGATGAATTTCAGGATATCGATGCACTGCAGTACCGACTCATGGAAGTGCTCTGCGGATATCATCACAATCTCTTCATCGTGGGAGATCCGGATCAGACCATCTATACCTGGCGAGGTGCCAGCGTGAAATATCTTCTGAATTTTGACCGGGTGTTTCAACCGACGCGGACCATTATGATGACGGAGAATTATCGCTCCACACCGCAGATTCTGTCGGTGTGCAACAGCCTGATCGGGCACAACCGCAGCCGGATCCGCAAGGAGATGAAAACTGTACTGCCGGACGGCCGCCGTCCGCTCTGCCATCATGCCGATGATGCGGCAAAAGAGGCAGCCTGGATTGCCGGACA
>CADBOY010000019.1 GCA_902796405.1 uncultured Lachnospiraceae bacterium
AACGGGAACAAAGTATAGAGTGCAATGATGATTCCGATGATAGTCAGAATCACCGTCGTAGATTTCTTCTTTATCATTACAGCTCAACCTCCCTCGAATTCGATATGCGGACCTGAATGATGGAGACCGCCGCGAGGATGATGAAGAACAGAACGGCCTTCGCCTGGCCAAGCGCGTAATTGCTTCGCGAGATGGCGGTACTGTAGATGTTCAGAGCCAGCATCTGAGTTCCGTTCGAAAGCACCGACCCCATGAATTTCATCGATCCGGTACCATTCGTCAATGCCATATTGACATCAAACTGTTTGAACGCGGAGGTCAGCGTCAGGAAAGTGCAGATCGTGATGGTCGAAGCGATCATCGGAATCTTGATCCGGAACAGGGTGGTCGTTGCATTGGCGCCATCAATGGCGGCCGCTTCAAGGACATCGCCGGGGATCGTTGTCAGTCCGGTGATATAGATCAGCATGATATAGCCGGCGTACTGCCAGACATAGACGATGATGATCGCCAGAAATGCTGTGTTGGTATCAGCCAGCAGCGAATATTTCATGCTGAACATCTTGACCAGAACGTTGCTGAAGATGAACTGCCAGATATAGCCCAGCACGATACCGCCGATCAGGTTCGGGAGGAAATAGGCGGCGCGGAAGAATCCGGTCCCCTTCAGCTTATTCGTGCACAGGAGGGCAAGAAGGAAGCCGATCACATTCACAAGAATCATGTTCACGACAACGAACAGAACGGTCAGAAGGATGGACCAGATGAAGGCCGGATCCTTGAACATCGTCGAGTAGTTGCTGAACCCGACGAATTTCGAGAACTTTACGCCGTTCCAATCCGTGAAGGAATAGAAGATGCCGAGGATCATCGGGATGATGACCGTTACGACAAAAGCGAATAACAGAGGAAACAGGAAAATAAAGTTAATGATGGCGCGGTGCTTCATAATGGTCGGATAGAAATACAGTCCGCACAGAATGACAACGGCGCCGATAATCAGGAGCGCGCCCCGATACCCTGCGCCGCTCTTGATGGCATCCAGATACAGTGAGGCGATCACTGCCAGGGTACCAAGCAGGAGCATGGCAATCGAGAGCGTTCTCCGACCGACTGTGTTTTTGTTCATAGAAGACACCTTTCTCCTGACATCTCAGGGAATCTGCGGCAAATACCGGCGCATTTCCCTGAATATGGAAAAAAGCGGGCGGAGCCAATCCGCCCGCTTTCTCCTCAGATTCTACGTTCTTTCCGGGGAGACCGGTCAGCTGCCGGTACTCTTGGAAGCATAGTAGTCCTTAATGGACTGCTGCAGCTGAGCCACAAAGCCGTCAACATCATATGTGCCCTTGGCGAAGTCGTTGAAGACGACACCAGTTGCATTCTGGCCGATGCCTTCCGGCATTCCCAGCCAATGCCATGCAGAAGTCTTGCCGGCATTCGCATAGTCAATGATGGTCTGTGCGAAAGGATCATCCGCTACATAAGTGCAGCTCTTGAACGGGGATACGCAGCCGCAGTCCTCAACGAGGTACTTCTGGCCGCCGTCATTGGATGCGCACCAGTTCAGGAACGCTTCCGCTGCTTCGACGTTCGGGCTGTCCTTGTAAATGCCGTACCAGTTCGGAGTGTTGGTCAGGATCGTGTCCTGTCCTTCTTCGAATGCGTAAGGGATCATGCCGATCTCGAAATCACCGGCTGCATCATAGGCATCCTTGTCATCGTTCATGATCGTGGAGCCGATCCAGGATCCCTGCGTGACAAATGCGTACTTGCCGGAAGCAAAGTTCAGGATCTGCTGATCATAGGTACCGGAGATGAGGTTGTCCTGATCAGCGTACTGATTGAACAGGCTCACCATCGTTGCCCAGTCTTTCATACGTTTGTCATCAAACGTCGGGCCGCCATCTGCATTCATCATGTCGATGTAGGTCGAATCGTCGCGGGCCAGGCCCTCATCCAGGTAGGACGCAAACATGTGCTGGCCGGTGGACCACCAGAGAGCCGACGGCTCTGTGTAGTAGCCGACAACTGCGGTGATGCCGAGCTCATCCTTCTTGGAATCCAGTGTTTCAAAAGCGGCCTTCATGCTCTCCGGTCCCGTGATGGACTTCGGATCGATGCCAGCCTTGTCAAGCACTGCCTTATTGTAGGCAAGACCGATGGCTTCAGTAGTGATCGGGAAACCGTACACACCGCCGTTGTACGTATAAGCGGCATCCGTGTCCTTGACCCAGTCCTGATCGGACATGTCAACCATCAGGCCGTCCCATGTGCTGATATCCTTGTCGCCCTCAAAGACAAAGATATCGGGCATATTTCCTGCCTGATAATATCCCTTCAGAGTGGACTGCGTGTTCACGCCGCCGCCGAGGGACTCAATGGTAACCTTGACTCCGGTCTCCTTCTCATAAGCGGCTGCCAGCTTCTTCAGGCCTTCGTCGATCTCGACCTTGTTGTTCAGGAAGCGGATCTCGGTACCTGCTGCCTTGGCCGTCGTCGCGGGTGCGCCAACCGCCAGCAGGGACGCGCCGGTCAGAGCGGCCATCGTCAGTGCGAGTGCTCTTTTCATAATGCAACTCCTCCTTTACATGGTTCACTGATAAATTATCGTTGTACAGATATACGATAATTTTCTATGCACAATATACTTATAACAGAACCAGTGGTAAATGGCAAGAGATTTTTATGATTTGTCGAAAAAATGTGAAATCGTTTTCAGCTTTCCTGGACAAAAAAGAGACGCCGCTGGCGTCTCTTTCTGAAATCCAATGACCGTCAGGTGAAACTCTGCCCGCCATTTTTATGTGATTCAAATAATTCTGATCCAATTTATATAATATTGTGAATCATTGTCACGCTTTTCCTGAGGTCCCGCATTATTTTACCAGGATTTTCGCCTCATACGGCCTGATTTCCGGAATTTCTGCCCCATTTTCCGGATAATTGTCGATTTCCTCCCTCGCACCGGAAAATTCTTCCGGAATGGAGTATTCTACCGACTGATCGGTGAAGTTGCAGATCACCAGCATCTTCTGATCGCCTAGTTCTCTCTTGTACACAAAGAGGGAAGGATTGTCCTCCTCCAGCATGGTAAAGGAACCATGTACCACGAGATCAGACTGCTTTCTGTATGAAATCAGTTTCTTATAAAACGAGAATACGGAATCCGGATCCATGACCTCCGCTTCCGCGTTGATGGTCCGGTAATTCGGATTTACCGGCAGCCAGGGATGTCCCGTGGTAAACCCGGCATTCGGCGACGCATCCCACTGCATCGGCGTGCGCGCATTATCCCGGGAATTGGCCCTCATGACCTTCATCCTCTCTTCCTCGGTGATGATTCCCCTGTCCACGAGCACCTGGGAATTGCCCCGGGATTCGATGTCGTTGATCTGGTCGATGGAGGTCCACGGATAGTTGGTCATACCGAGTTCCTCACCCTGGAAGACATACGGCGTTCCCTTCATCATATGCAGGCAGGCAGCGAGCATCTTCGCGCTCAGTGCACGGTACTCTTCGCTGTCATTGCCCCAGCGGGATACGATTCTCGGCTGGTCATGATTATCCCAGTACAGACTGTTCCAGGCATATCCCTCCAGGATGTTCTCCCAGCGAGCCATCGCCTCTTTCAATCTGACGAGATTCAGCGGTACGACAGCGCCGTACCGCCCCAGCTTCGGGTCAACATCCACCGAGGTATGATCAAACTGAAAGATCATCGAGAGCTCCGTTCCCTCGAGATTGGCATACTGCCTTGCCTTCTCCGGAGATACGCCAGGGCACTCTCCCACCGTCATCAGATCATATTTCGACAGGACGCGGCGGTTCATCTCCTGCAGATATTCGTGCTCGTGAGGGCCGGTGGCCACATCCGCGAAGCTGGAATATCCTCCGACCTGCACCTTCCCGTCAGGGAACTTTTGATTCTTCGAGATCAGGCTGATGACGTCCATCCGGAATCCGTCGATTCCCTTCTTCAGCCACCAGTCCATCATGTCGAAGACTTCATCTCGCACCTTTGGATTGTCCCAGTTCAGATCCGGCTGTTTCTTCGAGAACAGATGCAGGTAATACTGCCCCGTCGTCTCATCGTACTCCCAGGCGCTTCCGCCGAAGCAGGATCCCTGGTTGCTCGGCTCTGCCCCGTCTTTTCCGTCACGCCAGATATAGTAATCGCGGTACGGGCTGTCTTTGCTCTTTTTCGACTCGCGGAACCAGCGGTGCTCATCGGAGGTATGATTGACAACCAGATCCATGACGATGCGAAGTCCCAGACTGTGCGCCGTCTCCAGCATCCGGTCAAAGTCCTCCATCGTCCCGAATTCCTTCATGATCGCCCGGTAATCACTGATGTCATACCCGTTGTCATCGTTCGGTGAAGCATAAACCGGAGAGAGCCAGATTACATCCGCACCCAGCCCGGCGATGTAGGGAAGCCGTTTCGTGATGCCAACAAGATCACCGATTCCGTCTCCGTTGCTGTCCTGGAAGCTGCGCGGATAAATCTGATACACCACGCTTCTCTGCCACCATTTCTCTTCCATCTCTGTCCTCCCATTCGGAAAAAATTCTCCCACTTTTATATTCCGATCTGTTCCGGCGTTCTCAGATGAGCGCTGCCGTCATCTGCCAGCCTCCCAGTTTCACTTTTCCGCCCGATGGCTGCTCCGGCTCCTGCCCGCTCTCCAGATTGGACAGAATCACGTCATACCGGTCCGTCGGAAGTGTCATTTCCTGCGGCTCACACTGCATATTGACGGAGACGAGAATCCTCTGCCCGCCGAGTTCGCGGACATAGGCCATCAGATTCTTCTGCGTTTCCAGCCACGGCTTCAGACTGCCCCAGGTCAGCGCTTCATGATACTCCGGATTCTTCCGCAGCTGCGACAGACGCCGGTAGAAATTCAGCACGGAATCAGGGTCGTCCTCCTCTGCCGCGGCATTGATCGCCTTGTAGTTCGGATTGACAGCCAGCCAGGGGGTCCCCGTCGTGAAGCCAGCGTTCTCTTCCGCCGTCCACTGAACCGGCGTTCTCGCGTTGTCCCGGCTGTAAGCACTCACCGCAGCCAGCGCCTCTTCCCTGGAGCATCCAGCCGCCAGAGCGACGTCGTACTCATTCAGAGAGCTGATGTCGTCGAGTTCTTCCCGCGAAGTGAATGTCTTGTTCTCCATGCCGATTTCCTGTCCCTGGTAGATAAACGGAATGCCGCGAAGCAGGAAATAGGCCCCGGCGAGCGCTTTCTTGGAGCGAGCAGAAAGCTCCTCTGCCGGGATGTAGCGGCTCACGCCGCGCGGTTCATCATGATTCTCAATGATATTCGAGAGGAAACCGACGGTTCCGACACTGCGCTGAGACTGAAACACACATCGCTTATAATCTTCCGGCAGGCAGGGTTTCCTGTCGTACCAGCCCTTCGTGCTGGCCCCGAAGATGGTCTCTCCAAAATCGAACATGCTGGAGAAGTATCCGCCCTCCCCGATGAAATTCGGGATTTCTTCCTTCTTCTCATTAAACACTTCTCCGACCGAGAATGCGTCATGCGGTCCGAATGTCCGCTCCTGCATCTCCGCGAGAAATTTTCCGATTCCCTGGGCGTCCTCGAGCATGCACTCGATATCGGAGAGTCCGTCCTCCCGGTCCACCGGATAGTCCCTGAAAATCATCGGCTTCTTGATGTTGATGATTGCGTCGATGCGGAAGCCTGCGATGCCGCGGTCCAGCCACCAGTTGATCATCCGGTAGACGTCCTCGCGAAGCTCCGGATTCTCCCAGTTAAGATCCGGCTGTTTCTTATGAAATACGTGGAGATAGTATTTGTCCGGATGCCCCGGAAGCGGCTCCCAGCAGTTCCCGCCGAAGTAAGAACGCCAGTTCGTCGGGATAGACCCGTCCGCGTTCCTCTCCCGGATGTAGAAGTAATGGCCATATTTTCCGTCCGGATCCTCACAGGCCTTCCGAAACCACTCATGTTCATCCGAGCAGTGATTCACAACAAGATCCATCACGATATACATATTCCGCTTCTTCGCTTCCGCGATCAGGCGGTCAACATCGTCCAGCGTGCCGAACCGGGGATCAATGCCGTAATAGTCGGAGATATCATATCCCTCGTCCGCCAGAGGAGACGGATAAACCGGGGACAGCCAGACAATGTCCACGCCTAGCTGCTTCAGATAATCGAGCTTTGAGATCACGCCCGGGATATCTCCGATTCCATCGCCATTGCTGTCCAGGAAGCTCTTGGGATAAACCTGGTAGGCGATTTTATCCTGCCACCATTTCTTTTCCATCGAATATTTCTCCTATTCCCGACGCACTCCGCTGCCAGCAGAGACCGACCTGGAGCGCCCGCTCTGCTGCGGGTTCCGGCATAAATGTGCCGGGACACCAGATCAGCGGAAGTGTCCCGGCATGGTTTTCTGTTACGCCGTCAGAATCTCAAGAACCGTTCCCTCGAGTGCGCGCGGGAGATGCTTCGCGAGGATGGCGGATACAGCGCCGCGTCCATAGCGGCGGACCAGCTCAACCAGTTCTGCCTTCAGATCGTGCTCGATCTGCGCCTTCATCAGAAATGCCTGCAGCGGCCGGATCAGATCCTCATCAGCCTCATGCATTCCCTCAGGAAATGCAACCACAATCTCCTGGTCCGCGGGGACATCCGCCGCTTCAATGAGAAGCGTCTGCGTCTCGTCGTCATAGCGGAACTCTGCCGGCACGCTGACCTTCACATGTGTTTTCTTCGTATGGCGGAATGAGATTCTCCAGGTCCTCACGCCAGGGATGACATCCCGGTTTCCCTCTGCCGGGCCGATGCGGAAGACCGTTCCCTCCGCCAGTCCGTTTGTCAGCGTCATCCTGGTGGAGGCCCAGTTCTCGGCGCGATCCTCCGCGCACTCACCGTCATCCTCCCACATCGTGAATTCGCCGCTTGTCCCGGGGAATACATGGACATCCAGGAACTGCGGATTGTCGGTTCTGTTATCATAAGGTTCTGCACTCTTCAGCGGGATAATGGCTCCCGCCTTCGCAAGAACCGGAATATCATACTGACTTCTCCACAGATCGATCTTGCGTCCGCCCTCATAGCGGCGCCCGCTGAACACATCGTACCAGATGCCCTCCGGCAGCCAGGCCGGTGCGGAGGCAGTGAATGTCCTCGGATCGATCGGGTCCGTGATCGGCGCAGCGATCATCTCCGTACCGAACCAGAAGCAGTTCGGCACCTCGTAGGCTGCCGGCTCCTCCGGATCGTGGTAGTACATCGGACGGACCAGCGGAAGATCCTCATGGGATGCGGCCCGGTTCATGGTGTACAGATATGGAACCATCCGGTTGCGCAGCCGCAGGAATTCCTTCATATTCTCGCCGATATCCGAGCGGTAATTCCACGGCTCCTTGCCATTGAACGGATTATCCGTGCTGTGCAGCCGCAGAATCGGCGAGAACACGCCGAGCTGGACCCAGCGGGCAGCGAGATCGTCATCCCGGACGCCATGCATGTGTCCGCCGATATCATGACTCCACCAGCCATAGCCGATATTGCTGGCATTTGCCGTGAAGTATGGCTGGAATTTCAGGCTGGCCCACGAGATCGTGGTGTCTCCGGAGAATCCGACCGGATAGCGATGACTGCCGGGGCCGGCATAGCGGGAGAATGTCAGAGGTCGCTTTCCGTCTCTGCTGCTGTCAATGTAATGATAGTGGTTGAGCATCCAGAGGGGATCCAGACCCTCTACCTTGGTCAGCGTCCCCTGCTGCCAGTCCAGCCACCAGAAATCCACTCCCTGCTGCTCCAGAGGATGCAGGACTTCATCAAAGTAATTCCGGATAAACTTCGGGTCCGTCACATCGAATGCGACCGGCTCCTTGGTCTCCGGATCGATTTCCATGCTGCGCGCCATCGCCGGATACGATTCCTCATACGCGCGGATTCCGTCTGCGGGGTGCAGATTCAGTGTCACGCGCAGGCCGTGCTTATGCAGCCAGGACATAAAGTCCTCCGGATTCGGGAAGAATGCGGTATTCCAGGTGTAGCCGGTCCATCCGCTTCCGTATACCGGATCGACATCATCCACCAGATGCCAGTCCATATCGATGACGGCCACCGAGAACGGAATCTTCTCCTGCTCGAAGCGCGTCATCAGGCCGCGGTATTCCGCATCCGTGTAACGATGATAGCGGCTCCACCAGTTGCCGAAGGCAAAGCGCGGCAGGAGCGGCGTCTTCCCGCACAGATGATAAAAATCCGACAGGCAGTCCAGATAGCGGTGTCCGTAGGCAAAGAAGTAGAAATCGCGGTCACTGCGCTTTCTCGGCTCTACGAAGCCATCTTCGGTAAGCGCCATCGAGCCGCTGTCGTCCATCACGGAATATCCATTCTGGCTCATCAGACCATGCTCCAGGGGCACTGCTCCATCGGTTTTATCGAGAGTTCGTGCCGTACCAAGCAGATCCTTCGGCTCTTCCCCATAGTGCCAAGTCCGCTCCCAGGCGCGGCCGCCGGCTGCTTTGATAGTGAGGCCTCTTCCTGTGAATTCCTGCTCATCATAGCGGATTTCCATATCCTTCGTGGTGATCAGGAGCTCTCCGCCGCCGCGGCTCACGGTAAACTCAGGGACCGGGAAATCACGGTTCAGCACCTTCTGCGTCGGCCTGTCCTCGAAGTTTCCCTCTTCGCTGTACTCAAGCCGCGCCAGCGCGGTCGTCAGCATGGTGATCCGGTATTTCCCGTTGGTGATGATGGCTGCCGGATCCGCCACTGGCCTGGCCTGCTTTACGTATTCGCTCGGATTCATGGTTCGTCCTCCTTCTTGCTCTGATCGGGAAGCTGCCTGCTCTCCGCCTTTCTCCGGTATTCGGATGGCGTCATGCCGCTGACCTCCCGGAATGTCTTACCGAAGTAACTGGTATCCTGAAACCCGCATGCCGCGGAAATCGTACCGATCTTCTCTTCTGTGTCAGACAGCATCTCCATAGCGCGCTCCACGCGGTACTGCCTGACATACCGGATCGGAGACATGCCGATCATCCTGCGGAAACACCGGAGCGCTTCACTCTCACTGATTGAGGCGCTCTCAGCAATCTCCCTCACGGACAGGATGATGGGATAATTCTTATGAATATAAGAAAGCATCTCCTTGATCCGAATCTCATCCCTCTGCTCCGCCGCTGTCCGGATCTCTCCGGTCTGCTCCGGAATATTCTCGCACAGGAACAGGATCAGCTCCGACAGATCCTGGCGCACCCGGAACTCATATCCGCGTGGTTCCCATGCGATCAGCTGCCAGGCATGTGCAATCCTCTGAATTCCGCGTTTTTCTCCCTCGATGTGCGGATGCAGATGACAGAATCCGAACGTCGACCTCGTCATAAGCGGCTTCAGATATCGGCTCCAGAAGATACTGCCTGCATTGCCTCCCACCAGCTCGGGATGGAATACAATCGAGTGAAGCTCACAGGTCTGCTGGGGAGCGCTGTTCCGCGCGGTATGAAGGACGCCGGAGTTCAGACAGAATCCCTCTCCTGCTCTGACCCGGTACTCTTCAGATCCAGCCGTAAACAGGATTTCTCCCCGGACTATCACGCCAACTTCGAACTCTTCATGCCAGTGCCAGGGAACTCCCCCCCGGAGATCGTCGAGATAGATCGCAGCCGGGAAGGCATAAGTCCCGTGCTCCTTGATCTCCCGCCGGTCCTTGTCTACGACTGTTTTTCCGCCCGCGATCGACATAGCGTCTCCTCTCTCCCGCACTGCCGGTTACTTTCGAGCCGAATGTATATGATTGCCGCTCAAAAATCAAGGATATCGATTCGTTTTGACGAAAATCTACTATATTATGACGATAATCTTGCAACAATATCGTTCCTGATGCGCAAAATCTTCTATCTTAAGGGGCTCAGTCCTCGAATTTTCTCTGCGTCAGGCGCAGATACAGATCGAATAACGCGGACCGCGTCATATGCCGCATCGGAAGGTTCTCCTCAGAAATCTCGATCTCCGTTCTGCCGAATGCATTGATGATCTGCGTCCCTGAATCGTGCTCCCGTTCCCGGACGAAATGTCCGTATTCTGAATGGACATGCCCATGAATCATGTACATGGGGTGGTAGCGCTCCAGCAGATCGTTAAAGCAGGAAAATCCACGATGCGGCAGATCTTCCATGTCTCCCCATCCTCTCGCGGGTGAGTGAGTCAGCAGGATATCAAATCCCCGCGATGCCGTGATCTGCCCTCTGGCGCGGCGGATCTCCCGCTTCATCTCCTGCTCGGTATACATGTCCTTTCCCTCGCGGTAGCGCATGCTTCCTCCCAGGCCGAAGACACGAAGTCCCTTGTGCTCATACACTCTTCCGTCAACATCGATGCAGCCGGAAGGCGGCCTCCTGTCATACCGTCCATCATGGTTGCCCCTTACATAGAGCAGCGGACAGGATGCCATCGTGACGAGAAATTCCAGATATTCCGGAGAAAGATCACCGCAGGACAGAATCAGGTCGACCCCCTGCAGCTTGTCCGGTGTGTAGTAGTCCCAGAGTGCCTCGCTCTCTCTGTCTGCGACCGCCAGCAGTTTCATACGTTTTCATCCCCACTCCCCGGTGTCTTCCCCACACCGGCTCCATCGTCTTCTCCTACGCCGCTTACCTTAACCGCTTTCTTTGCGTCACTGTTCAGCTTCTGATAATCCGGGAATTTCCCGTTGACATTGTCATTCAGCCAGGCCATCCGGATAATCTCCTCGGTGGGCAGCTTGGGCGCGTCCGGCCCCTGAATCAGCCCCTTCTGACTGTGCAGTTCCCCCTCGAACGGATTCAATGTATCGGCAATCAGGGCATTCTTCAGGGTCAGCACCAGTTTCCGGGAGGAGTAGGGCAGATGATCGGACAGAATAACATCGATGACTCCCGCCGACATGCCGTACCAGTAGCTGAGCGCGCGGTCCTTCTGTACCATCGGCCGCGCATCCCAGGTTCCATTCAGAATCGTGCGGACAATCAGTTCATAGTAGGTGCCCCACTGCAGCACCGGCGCGGCCAGAGAAGTGATGGTCCCATCCTCAGCCATGTGATAAACGCCATATGCCCGCGATTCCTGGCTCGGCCGGATCAGGTTCGGCCCGGAGATCACGCTGACATTCATGCGGCGCATGGATCCGAGCCAGTCGGGATCCTCAGGCGCCCACTTCAGAATGATCTCCACATGAGGATCGACCATCTCTGCGCCGATCGCGAATGCGTTGATGTTCGCGATATCTCCGTAGGTCGGCAGATCCGCACGATAGCCGATCCGGTGATTCGGCGCCAGGCTCGCGGCAAGGGCACCCATCAGGAACTTGGCCTCATACATTCTTGCGTAGTAGGTTCTCACCGCATTGCGCGAAAGATTGATCGAGCAGTTCAGGAATTTCACTTCCGGGAAATGAATCGCCGCCCGCAGAGTGTCATCGATCATCGTCGGACTGGTCGTAAAGATCACATCGCATCCCGCGCTGACTGCGGAGTCGACCGCTCGCATGAAGTTCTCCTCCGTTCCGCAGGAAGAATAGGCTCTGGTCCTCACCAGTCCCTGGAACGTCGTCTCCAGCTGGTTGCGTCCCAGCTCATGGGCATAGGCGGACCGGGAATTCGCCGGATCCCGCGCATAGAGAAAGGCCACCTTCAGGGGCATCTTCTCTGTGTATTTCGGTGATTTCCAGAGCGAAGTGAGCCTCGGCACGATGCCGCTCTCCGGCTTCGGCGCGTCTTCCGGGCGCAGCACCAGAGAAGTACTCTGCTCATTCGCCTCGGTCATGAACTCGTTCCAGAGTCTCTCCACGCGGCGGCGGATCACATTGCGGTCCTCCGTCAGAATTCCGTAGAGCTCATACACATGCATGTAGATCAGCAGGGCGTCTGCCGGTGTCGTTCTAAGCTGCTGCCCTCCGAATTCCTCATAGATCCCGCGGAAGATCAGATAGGCGGAGAGGACATTCTTCATCACGTCCTCCGGCCACGGTTCCGTGAGATCCCTCCCGATCTTCTCTGCGAACTCACGGTAAGATCCTGGCTCCGTGAATTCCAGTTCATACGTCGGAGCCACTTTATAGAAATCAAGGAATTCGTAATAGACGATATTGTCCTTCTCCTTCGTCCTCTTCGGCAGGATGCGGGTCACATCCGCGCGGATCATCGGCGCTTCGAGAAAGCGCGAACAGGACACACGCTTGTTGCCCTCTTCGACGTAGAATCGCCGCATGTATTCATAGACTTTAATCGGATCCCGGATTCCCTCCGCCACCTGTGAGTCATAAAGCCGCTGCCATTTGCCGGCGAATTCGGAGTCCTCCGCCAGGATCGGCATAAAATTCACCGCAAAGGCGTTCTGGCGGCCATGCGTCTTCGTCCCGGCGATCAATTCCATCGGAATTTCGAAGGTGCCGACCGGAGTCTCCGGCAGCATTCCCTCTCCCGCGAGAATATCATCCAGTGCGGGAAGATAGGGATACTGTCCGTGAAGGACTGCCTGATGAAATGCCTTCTCTCCGGCCTTCTTCGCGCTCTTGTACTCTTCTGCCATTCGGGTTCCTCCTGAATATAAATAAAAGCATGTCTGCGCCGGAGCAGTCTTCGTCCGCTCTGTTCTTCGCGCGAACCGCCCGCTC
>CADBOY010000020.1 GCA_902796405.1 uncultured Lachnospiraceae bacterium
ACAGAAAGCGCCCGCCGAAGCTGCGTATCCGTGAGGGTGAGCCAGAGTACAAGGAGCGCGCGATTCGCGGCGTGGTGTATGACGCAGCAGAGCTCATGCGGGATATGACCGCAGACGCAGGCCGCTGAGGAGCTTTCAGTCTGAGCCAGAAGCACAAGAGACTTAACGGTAGATATTCTCAGGGGAATGTAAGAAGAGGGAATACCCGCTGAAAAACTTCAGAAAGAGGGAAAGACGGAATGAAGAAGAAAGTGGAAATACGAAAACCGGTATTTATCACGATGCTGATTCTCTACGTGACGGTTATCGTGGTTGGTCTGATCTCTCCGGAGACCTTCTCCAATACAGAGACATCGATTGTTCATTTCGCATCCTGGAACTTTGGCTGGCTCTATGACCTGACGATGTTCACCATGCTCGGCATGAGCTTCTGGATCCTGTTCTCCCGATACGGCAATATCAAAATCGGCGGAAAAGACGCAAGGCCCATCATGAGCAAGTGGAACTGGTTCGTCATCTCGCTCTGCGGTGGTATTGCGACCGGCATTGTGTTCTGGGGGATCGCCGAACCGATCACTCACTACAGTTCGCCAATCCCGCTCGTTGTAGACAGTTATCAGGCGGGAACGGCAAAAGCCGTCATGTACGCGCTCAGCACCTGTTATATGCACTGGGGGCTTCCTCTGTATGCCTTTTACTGTGTGGCTGGCGTCGGCCTCGGCATAGCCGTCTATAACCTGAAACTTCCGTACCGTGTCAGCTCCCTGCTCTATCCGATTCTCGGCAAGAAAGCGCTCGGCTGGATCGGAACGATTGTGGATATTCTCTGCATCTTCGGCCTTGCCGGCGGTGTCTCAGCGTCTCTTGGTGTTGCAGCCATGCAGCTCGGAGCCGGGCTGGGAATCCTGACGGGAATTACACCGACGAACTTTATCTGGACGGTGATCCTGATCGCCATCGTCATCACGTTCATTCTCTCGAGCTATACCGGTATCGGACGAGGCGTACGGTTCCTTTCCGACAAGAACGCGAAGATCTACATCGGTCTCATGATCTTCGTCGTCATTTTTGGACCGACTTCCTATATTCTGAACCAGACGATGGAAGCAATCGGGTTCCACATTCCGGCCTTCTTCATGCAGGGTTCATTCCTGACCTCCTATGATCACGATATGTGGCCGACATGGTGGTCCATCAACTACTGGAGCTTCATGATCGCCTATACCCCTCTGATCGGTATGTTCCTCGCAAAGATTGCACAGGGCCGTACCCTTAAGGAGTTTGCCATCTACAATTTCCTGCTTCCCGGCGGCTTTGGTGTGCTATGGTTCGGGATCTTCGGTTCCGCTTCGATCTATTTCGAGCGAAACGGCGCTGGCATCTGGGATACGATGCAGGCGAACGGAACAGAATCCGCCGTGTTCGCATTCTTTAAGAACCTGCCTTTTTCCACTATTCTGGACATCCTGTTCATGATCACCGCATTCCTGTCTGTTGTCACACTGGCTGACTCGATGACGACGACGATTTCATCTCTGACGATCAAGGCAAAGAACGCTGCGACGGCCGAGCCTCCGGCTCCGATCAAGATTTTCTGGGGAATCGTTATGTCTGCACTGGCCCTGATCAATATCGTGACGGCTTCGAATGTCGGAAAGGTCACTTCCATCAATGCGACCAAGCAGCTCGCCATTGTCTGCGCGTTCCCTCTGCTTTTCGTCATGGTGGCAATGAACATCGCAACCTTCAAGATGCTGATTCAGTATGAGAAGAAATATAACACGGTAGATGATCCCGACCACTCGGTCGTTGAAAAAGAGCTCCGTGTTGAACCAGAGGAGAGCGAAGAGGAGCTGGCGGAAGAATACAAATAATCTCTCCATCAGCACAAAGGCAAAGCAATGAATGAAAACTGTCTGTCCGTCGATAAAAATATCATTGACGGCCATCAGACGCATGTGAACGAAAGTGAAGCCACTTTGTCACTGCTATATCCGATTAAACCATAAAGTGACAATAGATGCAGGGAAGATGCAGGTCATTTTCCCTGCATTCATTCATGGCAAGGCAGATCATGGTCCTGTACTATGCTGCTTCTCTATTATTGATGAATCAGACTTGCTGTTTTTATAAAATGGATGAAGTGATGATAAATTTTCATCTATATTGGATAAAAGCAGAAGTTTCGGTGACATGATAAAACGTGCAAAAGTTCGCGAACCTCATGCCAATACACAGATGACGTGCAGGTGGCGGTATCCGAAATTGAGGCGGACCGGAATACAAGGAGCGTGATGTCCGCAGAGTGATCTGAGACGCAGTGAATCTCATGCAGAAGCAGACGCGAAATCTCT
Source organism: uncultured Lachnospiraceae bacterium (assembly GCA_902796405.1). Taxonomy (GTDB): domain Bacteria; phylum Bacillota; class Clostridia; order Lachnospirales; family Lachnospiraceae; genus UBA3305. The sequence goes on from CADBOY010000020.1 coordinate 2,355, forward strand.
ACGGGCACTGAATTGTCGTAATTTTATGCCTGAATTCACTCGCATACTTGATTCTGATGCAAATGCGTGTATCATACGTTTATCACGTTACTATGGTGACGGTGTAAAGCAAGAGGAACTGCAACGATAGAGGAGGAAATGCTTATGCTGAACGTCGTGGATGACCTGGTCATCGTACTCTGCTTCCTGGCTATTTTTATGATCGGGAAATCGTTCTCCAAGAGCGCCAATGACATGGACAGCTTCTATAAAGCCAACCATGCCCTGCCCTGGTCGCTCTGCGTTGGTACACTGATGGCTTCCTGGTATAATGGTTCTGGAATCATCGGCACAGTGGGATATGTGACGACGATGGGATTTGCTGCCTGGTTTATCTGGTCTATCGGAGCACACGCCGTTCGTTTTCCGCTGGCATTGTGGGTCGGTCCCAGAATCTGTGTCAAGGCGAAGGGAACCATACCGGATCTTCTCCGTGTCAACTATGGCAAGTTTGCCTCGCTTCTGGGAGCGGTTGTGCTGGTCATCAGCTGTCTCTCCATTGGCGAGATCGCCTGCATCGGCTACATCGGCGAGGCTGCCTGGAATGCCAATAAATTTCTGATCTGCGTTATCGTCATCGCCATTTCCATCGGCCTGACCTGTCTGTCCGGTCTGATGGGTGTTGCGATTACGGATATGATCTTCTTCTTCCTGATGGTTATCTGCGTATCCGCAGTATTCCCGAAGATGTTCTTCGAGGTCGGAGGAATCACGGGATTCCACGAGGCACTGGATACCGTGGATCCCAATATGATGACAGCGCTCGGAGGCATCCCGATTCCTCAGGCCATTGTTCTGATTCTGATCTGTATCAACGTCTACAAGGACCCTACGTTCTATCAGCGGTTCGCGGCGGCAAACAGCCCGAACACAGGAAAACGGGCCATGCTGACCTGCTTTTCGATCTGGCTTTCCTTCGATGTCGTCACCATGATGACCGGTATTATTGTCCGGATTCATGACATCAACCTGGTTTCCCAGCCAGAAGTGGAGTACATCAAGCTGGTGCTGCAGAACCTTCCGGCCGGTGCCAGAGGGCTCTACATCGTCGGAATCACCGGAGCTATCATCTCGACGCTCGACAGCTACTATCTGTGCGGCGGTGAGATCATCTCGAATGACATTATCTACATGCTCCGCGGTGACCGTCCACTGAGCGACCGCACCAGTATACTGATCGCCAGAATCTCCGCCGTCGGTTTCGGTGTCATCGGCCTGGCAACCGCATTCCGCTTTACACTGGTATATGATGCCGTCATCTTCCTCGCTTCCCTTTCGATGACACTTCTCTTTGTCCCGGTCATTGCCGGACTGATGTACGAGGGACGCAAGACGAATGTGGCCGGCATTGCTTCGGAAATCGTCGGAGCAGTTGCCTGGATCTATTTTCAGTATATTCATCCGGTTCAGATCGGTTCCTATGTGGTTGATCCGATCATGTTCGGCCTTCCTCTGTCATTCCTGGCCTTTGTCATCGGCAATCGCTTCGGCACTGACCTGACGGAGAAACGCAGAACAGAGGCAACAGCCAAAGGCATTGCACTGGATGCAGAGGATATGACATCAGCGGAATTCATGAAGGAATACAGGAAGGAGATCCGAATTCAGTGGATCGGCGTCGACGGTGCCTTGTGTCTGCTTTACGTCGGACTTGCCATATTCTATGGCTACGGTATGCTGCATGCCGTTAACTGGATAATCGGATGGGCGGCTCCGATCATTGCCATCTGCATCACAACTGGCGTGTTCCTGCGCTATCTGACGCAGGTATTCTCTTTCGCGAGGAAAGCAAAGCAAAAGTCCCGGAACCGCTGATGGTCGATCCTTCTGCGTGCTCTATGCCTTATGAATTTATATTTTGGACAAAACATAGACGTTTTGATGGCATAATAAAAATGTTGTAAGAACAAGGAAATCTTGCCAATATACAGGCTGTATATTGGCAAGAACCGTAAATTGCCATTTGGCAAAGAGGAGGAAACTGCATGCACGTCAACATCGTAGATGACATTGTCATCGTCCTTTGCTTCCTTGTCATTTTCTGGATCAGTAAAAGACTGTCGAAGAGCACTACGGATATGGACAGCTTTTACAAAGCTAACCACGCGCTTCCCTGGTCCCTGTGCGTCGGCACACTAATGGCTTCCTGGTACAACGGTTCTGGAATCATTGGTACTGTCGGTTATGTTACAACGATGGGATTCGCGGCCTGGTTCATCTGGTCCATCGGCGCACACGGTGTCCGCTTCCCGCTGGCACTGTGGGTTGGCCCGCGAATCAGTGTCAAGGCAAAGGGCACCATCCCGGATCTGCTCCGCGTGAACTATGGTAAGTTTGCCGCAGTCATGGGTGCCATCGTCCTCGTCATCAGTTGCCTTTCCATCGGAGAGGTTGCCTGCATCGGATATATCGGCGAAGCCGCATGGAACGCGAACAAATTTGTGATCTGCGTGATTGTCATCGCGATATCAATTGGTCTGACCTGCCTGTCTGGTCTGATGGGTGTCGCCATTACCGATATGATTTTCTTCTTCCTGATGGTGGTGTGTGTGTCCGCCGTCTTCCCGAAGATGTTTTTCGAGGTAGGAGGCATCACTGGATTTCACGCCGCGCTGGATTCCGTTGATCCCAACATGATGACCGCTCTCGGAGGAATCCCCGTTCCACAGGCTATCGTCCTGATTCTGATCTGTATCAACGTCTATAAGGATCCGACATTCTATCAGAGATTTGCCGCTGCCAACAGCCCGCGCACCGGTAAGCGGGCGATGCTGTCCTGATTCTCGATTTGGCTTTCGTTCGATGTAGTCACCATGATGACCGGCATCATCGTCCGTGTCCATGACATGAATCTGGTGAATCAGCCGGAGGTGGAGTACATTAAACTGGTTCTTCAGAACCTTCCGACCGGAGCAAGAGGACTCTATCTGGTTGGATTGATGGGGGCGATTATCTCCACGTTGGACAGCTATTATCTCTGCGGCGGTGAAATCGTTGCGAATGACATCATCTACATGCTCCGCGGTGATAAGCGCCTGAGCGACCGCACAAGTATTCTCGTGACGCGAATCTCCGCCGTGGTGTTCGGTGCAATCGGACTGGCGACAGCATTCCGCTTCAGTCTGGTGTACGATGCCATGATCTTCCT
>CADBOY010000021.1 GCA_902796405.1 uncultured Lachnospiraceae bacterium
ATTCATGAGTATGAATATCTTTTACCATGATCCTTCTCCTTAGCCTCTCTCCAGGATAGGGTCTTCGGCAGCCTCCAACAAGTTGCAGTCCTATTGACGCTTACACTGGTTATAGCGGAAAAGCCATCTGTTGCCCAGAGCATTGCCAGAGTGATCGGCGCTGCCAGTCGGCAGGACGGATATCTGGAAGGGAATGGGTATCTGGTGAGCTGGTGTATCGGACATCTTGTCGAGGTGGCGGAGCCGCAGGAGTACGTTCCGGAGTTAAAATCATGGAACATCGAGAGCCTGCCGATTCTTCCGGAACACTGGAAATACCGTATTTCTTTCGGAACGAGAAAGCAGTACAGCCTGTTAAAGAAGCTGATGGAGCGGGAGGATGTGGACAGCATCGTGGAGGCAACGGATGCCGGAAGAGAGGGAGAGCTGATCTTCCGGCTTGTCTATCTTCAGAGCGGGTGCCGAAAACCATTTGAGCGCTTCTGGATTTCTTCGATGGAGGATGCGGCGATCCGGGAGGGATTTGCGAGACTCCAGCCCTCAGCTGTATATGATGCGCTGTATCAATCAGCGCTCTGCCGGGAACGTGCCGACTGGATGGTCGGGATCAACGCAACCCGGCTTTTTTCGTGCCTGTATGGTGGGACGCTGAACATCGGCCGGGTCATGACACCGACACTGGCACTCACGGTGGAGCGGGAGAAGGAAATCGCTTCCTTTGTTCCGGTGCCGTTCTACACGGTAACGCTCCATCTGCCCGGCTTTGATGCCGTGAGCCGGCGATTTGAAACCAGGGCGAAGCTGCGCGGTTAATGGACCGGTGCATGCAGGAGAAACAGGCGATTGTAGAGAAGGTGGAGGAGCAGAACAAGACGGAGAAACCGCCGCAGCTCTTTGATCTGACGAGTCTGCAGCGGGAGGCAAACCGGACGCTTGGCTATACAGCGAAGCAGACGCTGGATTACCTGCAGAGCCTCTATGAAAAGAAGCTGGTCACTTATCCCCGCACCGACAGCCGGTATCTGACCGGGGATATGGAAGAGATGCTGCCGGGATTATGCAGGTCTGTGGCAGAGAAGTTCGGGTGGAAAGCAGAGCTTATCGTTAATGCAGATCAGGTCATCAACAGCAGTAAGGTTACAGACCATCATGCGGTGATTCCTACAAGGACAATGGCAGAGGCGAATCTGGATACCCTTCCCAAGGGAGAACAGGAAGTGCTGATGCTGGTCACAGGGCGTCTGCTTGCTTCGGTCGCGGATCCTTTGAAGTACACGAAGACCAAAGTGATCCTGAAGGCTGGCGGAGAGACCTTTACCGCTTCCGGAAGAACTGTAACGGATGCCGGGTGGCGGCAGATTGAGCAGCACTTTGGCAAGAAGAAGGAAAAAGAAGCGCCGGCACTTCCTAAGCTGACGGAAGGAACTGCCCTTCCTTTTTCAAAAGCGGAATGCCGTGAGGGAAAGACCGAGCCGCCAAAGCATTACACGGAGGATTCGCTGCTTGCGGAGATGGAAAAGGCAGGAGCGAAAGAGACGCCGGATGAGGCGGAGCGGAAAGGACTCGGAACGCCGACAACCAGAGCAGCAATCATCGAGAAACTGGTCGCAAAGGGATTTCTGGACAGGGTTTTGGACAAGAAGGTGAAATACCTGATCCCGACTGCAACAGGGACGGCACTGATCGGTGCGGTACCGGAGATCATAAAGTCGCCGGCCATGACAGCGGAATGGGAGCAGAAACTCCTGCAGGTTGAGGAGAAGGAGCTGCAACCAGAGGAGTTTATGAGAGAAATTGCAGCAATGGTAAGGGGGATCGTTCAGGAGAACGGACAGAAGGAGACTATAAGAATGAGTGAACGGAAGATCACAGGGAAATGCCCTGTCTGCGGGACAGAGGTCATAGAGTCACAGAAGGAATGGTTTTGCAGCAATGCTGGCTGTCGCTTCGGACTCTGGAAGAACAATGCATATTTCAAGAAGATCGGACAGGAACTGACCGAGCCGATGGTCCGGGAATTGTTATCCGAAGGACATACGTTCCTGAAGGACTGTCTCTCGCAGCGGACCGGGAAGAGGTACAACGCAACGCTCTATATGACGGCAGATGAGCAGCAGAGGCCATCTTTCCGCATGGAATTTGAAAAGAGGAACCCATGAAAGACGAAAGTGTAACGCCGGATGAGCTGGCGGCGAAGCTGGACCAGTTCGGTTATGACTTTGATCCTTACGGCTATATGGATGCCGTAGAGACAAGAGAAGAGGGCTTTGCCCAGATCCGGGAAGAACTGCACAAGGGAAACCTTTCCGGATACCGGGAGTACCTGCAGGAGGTCGTCGCGGAAGAAGGTGACTTTGCCACAGAAGCAAAGGATCTTCTGGATCTGATGGACCGCTATGAAAACAGAGGAAGGCTCTCGCGGGAGGAAAAGCAGTCGATTCTGGACCGGATCGATGAGCTATCGAAACAGAAACCGGCGCTGCCCAAGGAGAGGCTGGTGCCTGTAAAGGAGGAAGCACGATGAGAAACTATCATCTGTCCCCGGCAGAGCAGGAGACGATTATCTGCTGGGACAATGAACTTGATACGGCGGATATCTACACCCATGACCGCAGAATTGAAAACGATTATTGGTACTTTCCATCAAGTATCCGGATCTCTTCATTTTGCAGGAGAAGGGACTTCAGAACTGCCTGCGGTTTACTGTGCCTAAGAGCAGTATCAGCATCCGGCAGCCATACAGCGAAGAAAGAAGACAGCAGCAGAGTATCACCGCAAAGGAAAGAGTCAAGGTATTCGGCTCGCCGTTTGCAGCTCTGGAGGAGATGTGATGAGCAGAGATATTGTGAAGTGGGATGAAGTCAATGGCAGAGCGGAGGAAGACCGGATCGAGGCGTTTCTGACCAGCAGTACCGACACCTATGCGATCCTGCAACTGCGCTTTACGGAAGAAACAAGGGATGAGTGCTTTACGTCTTATGAGCGGCTGCGCATGATGGGAAAACAGCCGGAGATTGACCACTACGAGGTGATCTATGCGGCACCGCTTCTGCCATATACCGATCAGAACGTGATGCTGGAGAAACTGTATGAGAAGTTCAATGTGGACCGCCCGGAGGACTTCCATGGTCACAGCCTCTCGGTCAGCGATGTGGTGATGCTGCGAGAGAATGGCGTGATCTCTGCTCATTATGTGGACTCAGTGGGATTCACACCGCTGGATGGGTTCTATTCTGAGAAGAACCACCTCCGCACACTGGAGGATATGCTGGTGCAGAATGATAATATGCTCGACGATGTGGTGAACAACATTCCGGAGGATGCACTTCCGTGCGAGTACGAGAAGAAAAAAGAATCTGTTCTGGGGCAACTGAATGAGATGCGGGAGAAGGAGACGGCTTCGTTTGCCGAACTGAAGCTCCCGGGGAAGAACAGGGAATAGGAAGGCGCATGGAATGGAATCAGGATGAAGAGATGCTGCTGATGCTCTATGGGGAGGACAGTCTGACAGATACGATTGCTGCAATGAAGTCGGTACGCGGAAAACTGCAGCCGGATGAAACAGAGCTGGATCGGATGCTTGCCAGCGTGATCTGGAAACTACAGCGGCTCTCGGACATTCTCTGCTTTGAGCATTGCTACAGCATCATCCAGAGAAAAACGTATGCGGAGCGGAACAAGAGAACAGTATACCCAAAGCGGCATACGATCCGCAGTGAACTGGAGTAGGTGATCGTAGAGATTCTGAAGAAGAAACCGAAGGATCTGGAAGCGTTTTTGAATCTGCTTCGTGAGGAAGGATATGAGATCAAGCGCGGAAAACACATCGCGGTAAAGGGCAGGGCACAGAAGCGTTTTATCCGTCGGGACTCGCTGCATGAGGGCTTCCGGACGCAGGATCTGATGCATATCTTGGCGAAAGCGCAGGAGACTCATTCTGTACAGCAGACATCAGGCAAACGCCAGAAGATTGATCTGCTGATCGACCTTCTGGCAAAGGCTCAAGAGGGTAAAGGAGCGAGGTATCAGCACTGGGCAAAAGTTTTCAATCTGAAGCAGATTGCAAAGGTGCTGCTGTTTCTGCAGGAGAATGATATTCATGATTATGAGCAACTGGACCAGATGGCAAAAGAAGCGGCAGTGCAGACGGATCATCTGCTTTCCGATATCAAACAGAAGGAAGCACGGATGCAGGAGATCAAAGAATTGTGGACACATATTATCAACTACAGCAAGACACGGGGTACCTATACGGCATACCGTAAGGCGGGATACAGCCAGAAATTCTTTGAAGCTCACCGGGAGAAAATTACATTCCATAAGGCGGCGAAGAAGGCATTTGATCATTTGAAACTGAAGAAAATCCCAAAAGTTGCAGAGCTGAATGAGAAGTTCAATTGTCTCGCCAAGGAGAAGAATGCGAAGTATGCGCAGTACCGCACAGAGCGGGAACGGATGTGGAATCGTGTCAATGCGAGAAGAAATGCAGAGATGATTATGAACGAAAAGAATCAGGAAAATGCAAGAGATTCTAGAAAGTAGATTTGAATTTTCGGCGATTATCACTCAGCGTTCCGAACGAACGCGCAGCCATCTCCACAGGAGATGTTCAAGGGGATTGTGGCTTCCCCAACGAGCGAAAATTGGCTTTGTATTACAAAGACACTGCTCGCACAGTAACTAATAATGCGTTTATTAGTCTGCCTGCAAAATAGTAGCACTTTCAACATAACTGTATTGTATAATATTATAGATTAGTGATGCTTTATTTCATATAAGAAAGAGAAGAGCCTATGGGTCAGTTTATTAATGGCGAATGCCTGGCAGAGATGAAGAAGCTGCCTGACAATAGCATTGATTTCATATTTACATCCCCGCCGTATGCGGATCAGATTAAGGACTATGGTGCAACTGGTATTAAGATCAAACCGGATAAGTTTGATGCGTGGTTCCTTCCTCGAGCAAAGGAAATGTATCGGATTCTTAAGCCGACTGGCAGTTTTGTGCTGAATATCAGCGATAAGCTGGATGGTCAATATCAGAGCATTTATGTATTCAAGCTGGTTGTCATGATGGTAGAACAGGTGGGCTTCCATCTGGTCCGTGATTACATCTGGTATAACCCGGCAACACCGCCGAATATCTTTTCACGCGGAACAATGGGACGTACAAAGAAGTCTCATGAATATTGTTTCTGGTTCAGCGAGTCTGATACCTGGACATTCAACATGGATCCAATCAGAAAGCCGTACAGCAACCGTATGGAAGAATTGTTTGCTGCCGGGCCGCAGGGAGACAGAGCAGAGAACAGCCGTCCTTCCCGTCATAGCTTTGATCTGAGCCATCCATGGAAGAACAATGGCGGCGCAGATCCGGGCAGTGTGCTTACGATCAGTAACACATCCAGTAATGATACATTCCATCGTCTTTGCAAGCAGTTCGGTGTCAGTCATCCTGCTCGGTTTCCGATGAAGCTTGCCGAATTCTTCATTAAGGCAGGCACCAATGAAGGCGATGTCGTTCTTGACCCGTTTGGCGGATCGGGGACTACTGCTATTGCTGCTGAAAAACTTGGCCGGGATTTTGTTTATATCGAGATCAATCCTGATTATTGCAACATGGCCCAGAAATGGCGTGAAGTAGAGTTCCATACGGAAGATGTTTATCAGAAGAATCTTGATGCTTTCTTCTCGCAGATGATACCGCGCTGCCGCTGGAGCTTGCTGCCTTATGCATTTGTATATGATCTTTATCAGGCGTGGTTTCCGACTGTCGGCTTGTATGAGAAGCCGCAGACCAAAACGTTGTTCTATCAGCATCTGACAGACTATCTGAATGATGATCATAACTGGAAAGTGACGGACGGATACGTATCGGTTAATGAAGATAATATGTCTTTGCCCGAACCGCTGATAGCTGAATATCATCTGAAGAACTGGATGAATAAAGAGTATCAGGGTGATGACGTGAACATGACCTGCAGTCCGAAACTCAAGGATAAGTACAGAGGGATTGAGAGGCGCGTATGAGTATCAGATTACCTCAGAGAGAACTGCACAGGCTGTTCATAGAAGATATTGATGATTACGCAAAAGGTATCGAGAATGATAATCGCAAGCCAATGAAGATGTATCTTCAGTTTCCATTTAATCGTGAAGTGAAGCTTTATATCTGGAACTGTACGGCTCCGCCGGGCGGCAGATCGGAAGATGAATATAAGGTTCAACTGATTATAGATGGTCAGAAACGAGGAGAACGGGCTCATTTTGATGAATCCGACGGTTCAACCGTTTTGATTATCGGCTATGCGACACCGTTTGATGATCCTGAAGACGGCCTCTGGGTTCTGTTCGAACTTGATAAACATCGGGAGTTCGCATATTCGGCAAATATTCAGATTTATCTGCGGCAGCTTCTGAAAGGCTTTGAAAACGATGTATATGTTCATAAGAAGCATAACAAGGAAACCGTTGTGATATGCCGCCGGAAGTTTCTTGTACAGGGTTTGCAGAAACGATTTGACATTGATTATCAGATCATGATGGAGAAAGCGGATCATGGGACTGCGTGATTATAAGTTTAAGCCTGCGTATAACAAGTCAGATGATGATATAGCTGAAGAGTTCTATCTTCCGGCGATGCGCAGCTCTGTAAGATATGACAGAATATCAGGATATTTTGGCAGCACGATCTATATCATTGCCTGGAATGCTTTGAAACAATTTGTTGAGTATGGTGGAAAGATGAGAATCATCTGCTCTCCTGTTCTGTCTGATAAAGATAAAGCTGCTATGAGCGAAGGATATTCGGCTCGGAATGATGAGATTGTGCAGCATTCCCTTGCACAGGAACTGGATGGTTTGTTTGATTCACCGCAGACGGATAAGCCATACCGGGTTCTGGCATGCCTTGTGGCCGAAGGAATTCTGGACGTGAAAATCGCTGTTCCTCAGACAGGAATGGAACCTGATCTTCAGAGACTGTTTCATGACAAGGTGGGGATCTTTACAGATGCTGACAATAATTCTGTCGGCTTCCGAGGATCTATGAACGAGACTTTTCAGGGATTGTCTGATGATGGGAATTCAGAATCCATTGATGTATTTCCAAGCTGGGAAGATCCACGCGATTCTTTGCGTGCATACAGTGCCGCAATCTATTTTGATAAATTGTGGTGTGGCGAAGAATCTGATGTCCTGGTCTATCAGTTCCCGGATGCATTGAAAAAGAAACTGATTGAAAAGAGCAATGGTTATGACTGGAAACAGCTTACCCAGGAGATCTCTACAGAAATCAATCTGTCGCGGAAATGGCGGTCAGATAAGAAAAATTCAGGTAAAACTCCGAGACCACATCAGGTGCAGGCTCTTGAAAACTGGGTTAAGAACGGACGAAGAGGTATTCTGGAACATGCCACCGGCAGCGGTAAGACATATACAGCTATCTGTGCAATCAGAGATGCATTGAACAGGCATCAGTCTGTACTTGTTCTTGTGCCGTCGAAGGAATTGTTGTACCAATGGCGGGATGAGATTAAAGCAAATATAAAAGACATCGATATTTATTTTCTTCTGTGTGGCGATGGAAACAATCGATGGAAAA